>JAFYQL010000003.1 GCA_017547125.1 Bacillota bacterium | reverse complement strand
TCCAAAGAAGGATGAAACAGTGCTTGATTGCTGCAGCGCACCTGGCGGAAAGAGTATGGCAATGGCTATGCTTATGGAAAACAAGGGCAAGATTGTTTCAAGAGATGTGTATGACCACAAGCTTGACCTTATTGATGAGGCAGCAGGCAGACTTGGCGTAAGCATAATTGAAACTCAGCTTAAGGATGCATCTTCAAAATATGAAGAAGACGCAGAAAAATTTGACAAAGTGCTTATTGACGCGCCTTGCTCAGGCTTTGGCCTTATGAGAAAGAAAGCCGACATAAGACTTAAAAAAGACGGAAACGATATCGATAGCCTTCTTGCACTTCAGAGGCAGATACTTGAAAATAGCTGCGGATATGTTAAAAAAGGCGGATATCTTCTTTACAGTACATGTACACTCAGCAGAAAAGAAAATGCCGGCAATGTGAAATGGCTTTGCCAGAATTTTGATTTTGAGCCGGTTGACATCACAGATGTACTTCCAAAGGGTATGGAATGTGAAACTGCAAAGGACGGCTACATTGAGCTTTATCCAAACGTACACGGCACAGACGGATTTTTTATTGCTAAGATGAGAAGAAAGGAAAACTGAAATGGCAGTTGACTTAAAATCTTTATATATCGAAGAAATTGAAGAATTACTGAAGGAAATGGGTGAGCCAAAATTCAGAGCAAAACAGATTTTTTCCTGGATTCACGGCAAAAAGGTTTCATCATTTGATGAAATGACAAACCTTTCAAAAGCCCTCAGAGAAAAGCTTGCTGAAAGAATGTACCTTTCAAAGCTTGAGATAGTTGACAAAAAGGTTTCAACTGACGGCACAGCAAAATATCTTTTTGGCTTTGAAGATGGAAATGTTATTGAAAGCGTGCTTATGAGATATTCATACGGCAATGCAGTTTGTGTTTCAACACAGATTGGCTGCAGAATGGGATGCACTTTTTGTGCATCAACACTTGACGGCCTTGAAAGAAACCTTACTGCAGGTGAAATACTTTCACAGGTATATGAAATCTCAAATGATATAGGCGAAAGAATTTCTTCTGTTGTGCTTATGGGCAGCGGTGAGCCTCTTGATAACTACGACAACGTAATCAGATTTGTTAAGCTTCTCAACTCAAGAGACGGTGCAGATATCGGTCAGAGACATATCACTCTTTCAACCTGTGGTCTTGCTGACAGAATTGACAGACTCAAAGCAGAGGACCTTCAGATAACACTTGCTATCTCTCTTCACGCACCAAATGATGAAATAAGAAACCAGACAATGCCGGTTTCAAAAAGATATGATATGGAAACTCTTCTTTTTGCCTGCAGACAGTATGCAGAAGAAACAAAGAGAAGAATTACATTTGAATATGCACTTATTAAAGGCGTAAATGACAGTGCAGACTGTGCAAAAGAGCTTGCATCACGCCTTAAGGGTATGCTTTGTCACGTAAATCTTATTCCTGTAAACGATGTTAAGGAAAGAGATTATATACGAAGCAGTGAAGATAAAATCAAGTCTTTTGCGGATATTCTTCAGGCTAGAGGAATAGAAACAACAGTAAGACGTAAACTGGGAAGTGACATAAATGCTTCCTGCGGCCAGCTCAGAAGAAGCTATATATCAAAAAAATAGGCGGAGGTGAATTGCTTAAATGAGAAGTTTCGGAAACAGTGTTGCGGGTATGCAGCGCAAAAATAATGAAGATAGTATCTATGTGGGCAATGAAAATTTGCCGGTAAAAAATATTTTTATCGTGGCTGACGGTATGGGCGGACACAATGCAGGCGAAGTTGCCAGCGGTCATGCCATCGAAAAGTTTGTTGAATATGTAAAAGACAATTACGACAGTGAAAATATACTTGATGTGCTTCTTGAAGGTGTAATTGCTGCAAACAAGGCAGTTTATGATGAAGCAGTCAGCACCGAACACGAAAACGGTATGGGCACAACATTTACCTGTGCATGCATCGAAAATGAAAAGCTTTATGCAGTTCACGTTGGAGACAGCCGTATATACATTCTTAAAGACGAAAAACTTCAGCAGATAACAAATGACCATTCATTTGTTATGGAAATGGTAAAACAGGGAAGAATTACACTTGAAGAAGCTAGGGTTCATCCTAAACGAAACATCATCACACGTGCTGTGGGCACAGAAGAAACAATCGATGTTGACACAGTAATAAAAGACTTTGGCGAAAACGACGTTGTTCTTATCTGCTCTGACGGTCTTTCAGGTATGATCTGTGACGATGAAATTGAAAAAATAATAAAAGAAAACGAAGATGTAAATCAGTGTATTGAAAAGCTCATTGACAGAGCAAATGAAAACGGCGGAAAAGATAATATTTCAGCCATTATTATAAGAAATGAGGTGAAGGCATGATGCTTGCGGCAGGAACTGTAATTGCAGGAAGATATGAAATACAGGAAAAAATCGGCACAGGCGGAATGGCCTATGTATATAGAGCAAAAGATATAAAACTTGAAAGAAACGTAACACTTAAGGTGTTGAAGGAAGAATATGCAAACGATGAAAACTTTAAATCAAGATTTGGTATCGAAGCACGTTCAGCAGCAAAACTTTCACACCCTAACATTGTAAATGCTTACGATTTTGGCGAGGAAAACGGCATTTGTTATATTGTTATGGAGTATGTTCACGGCGACACACTTAAAAAGATAATCCTCAATGATGCGCCGCTTGATGAAATTGTTGCACTCGATATCGCATCTGAAATGGCAAGTGCACTTTCACACGCACACAAAAATGGCGTTGTACATAGAGATATCAAGCCTCAGAACATTCTTATAAGCGTTGACGGAGCAGTTAAAATCACAGACTTTGGCATTGCAAGAGCTGCGGCTGTTTCAACTGCAACAACCACAACAACTGCAATGGGCTCTGTTTATTATCTTTCACCTGAACAGGCAAGAAACGGATACGTTGATGAAAAGAGCGATATCTATTCACTTGGTATAACTATGTTTGAAATGGTAACAGGCAAGCTTCCTTTTGACGGAAGCACATCTGTTGCAGTAGCGCTCAAGCATCTTAACGATCAGCTTCCTGATATCAAGAGCATCAATCCTAAAATCAGCGATGAATTTTGCTCAATTATCAAAAAGGCAGCTGCAAAACGCAAGGATGACAGATACGCAAGCGCAGACCTTCTTCTTGAAGACTTAAGAAGAAAGCTTTCAGAAATAGTTGCAAGCTATGAGGTTGATGCAAAAGAGCCTGTTGAAGAAATCAAAGCAGTTAAGGCTGAAGATGTGGCAGTTGCTGCAGCAAGTGCAGTGGCAGCAAAGGAAGTTTTTGAAAAGGCTGAAGAGTTTGAAACTATAAAACTTCATAATGCATCAGAAATTAAAAAAGCATCATCAGCAATACCTTTTATTGATGATGAGAAAGAGGACATTGTGAGAGCAGACGAAGAAGTTAAGCTTGAAATAAATAGCGGCAAAAAAGGCGGTTATTCAAGAACAAACAAAGAATATGTTATGCCGGAAAGCACAGTTGCTTTCAACAACTACGGAAGAAAGCTTGGCATCAACAAACAGAAGAATGAAGAATTTGAAAATACTTATGTTGAGCCTTCTCGCCGCAGAAGAAAAGTTGAAGAAACTGTTGATGAAGACGACTTTTATGAAGAAGAAGCATACAAAAGAAAAGAAAGAAAGGTTGTTATTGCGGCAGTTATAACAGCGCTTATTATCATAGGTGTTATAACTGCATTTGGTGCAAAACTTATGACAGGCAAAAGCCTTGTTGCAAATATGACATCAATGTTTAACAGCACATCAATGCCAAATATCACAGGTATGACACTTGAAGAGGCTCAGGATAAGACAGAAAGCCTTGGTATTGTTATTGAATCTGTAGGCACAGTTGCAAGTGACTACGATGCAGGCCTTATTGTTGAACAGGATATTGAGGCGGGCACAGATGTTAAAGAAGGCATGGTTGTAAAAGTAGTTGTAAGTGCAGGCGAGGTTATTCCTATGATGCCTGACGTTGTTTATCGTACAGTTGATGAAGCTGTTGAAATAATCAAAGAAAAAACAGGCCTTAAGGCAGAGGTAAGATACGAATTTGACGAAGAAAACCCTGAAGACGTTGTAATTGCACAGTCTCCTGTGGCAGACAGTGAAATCAGCCTTGCAACAACTGTTATTATCACAGTAAGCAAAGGCAGTGAAGGAAAACTTGTTCTTGTACCAAACTTTATAATGGAAAATATTGAAATTGCAAAGAAAAAAGCTGCAGCAGTTGGTCTTGAAGTAGTTAAGGTTACAGAAAAGGCAAGCACTTCAATAGAAGCCGGCAGAGTTATGGAACAGTCAATAGGCTCAAGCATTGAAGTTGAACCTGGCTCAAAGATTGAGTTTGTTGTAAGCGGCGGCCCGGATGCTGAAGGCGGAGAAACTGAAGAAAATGGAACGTCAGCTTCTTCAAGCGGTGAAAAAGGAACTGTATCATTCAAGATTGATGCACCTGTTGAGGCGGCTGATGAAGACAATATTTCAGTTAAAATTATCAAAATTGTAGACGGCAGTGTTGATATAGTTTATAGCGGCAGTGCGGCTATGGATGATTTCCCACTTTCTGTGCCTGTAACAGCAAGCGGAACAGCGGAAATTCAGCTTTATGTTGACAATGTATACCAGTGGAGTGATATGGTTAACTTTTCGGAAGGCGGAAACTGATATTGAAGGGAACAATAATTAAAGGTATAGGCGGATTTTATTATATAGATACCCAAAATGGTGTTTATGAGTGCCGTGCAAGAGGAAAATTCCGTAAGGAAAAAATAACTCCTCTTGTAGGCGACTATGTTGAAATATCAGTTATTGATGACAGTAAAAAAACAGGAAGTCTTGACGAGATTATGCCAAGAAAAAATATGATGATACGCCCTAAGGTTGCAAATGTTGACCAGGTAGTTATTGTGTTTGCGGCAGTAAGCCCGGACATAAACGTAGACCTTCTTGATAGATTTCTTGTGCTTGCGGCAAAGCAGAACATAGAGGCAATTATCTGTATCAATAAAATAGACCTTGATACCGAAGAAAAATATAAACCGATAGTTGATGTTTACAGAAAATCAGGTTACCGCACAATAGCGGTATCTGCCTTTGAAAACATCAATACTGATGAACTCAGAAGTATATTTGAAGGCAAAATTACGGCATTTGCAGGCCCTTCAGGTGTGGGCAAAAGCAGTATAGCAAATATACTTAACCCTGCTTTAAATGCGGAAACAGGGGATTTAAGCTTGAAAATAGAAAGAGGTAAGCATACTACAAGACATGCTGAACTTATGGAGATATTTGAAAATAGCTATATTGTTGACTCTCCTGGTTTTACCTCGCTTTCTATTGAAGATATACTTCCTGAAGAACTGGAAAATTATTTTCCGGAGTTTAAGGAATACCTCGGACAGTGTTACTATACAGGCTGCAGTCATGTTAAAGAACCTGACTGTGCAATTAAGGAACACGTTGGGGATGAAATTCCGCAGGAAAGATATGACAGATATTTATTTTTCTATAACGAACTGAAAAACGTATACCGTGAAAGGAAGAGATGATATGAAAAGACTTGCACCATCAATGCTTTCAGCAGATTTTTCAAAACTTAGAGAAGAAATAGCTAATATCGAAAAGGTAGGCGTACAGTACCTTCACCTTGATGTTATGGACGGACATTTTGTTCCAAACATTTCATTTGGTGCGCCTGTAATCAAAAGCCTCAGAAAACACAGTAATATGGTTTTTGACGTACACCTTATGATTGAAAACCCTGAAAAATATCTTCAGGACTTTGCAAAAGCAGGTGCTGATATACTTAATGTACATCAGGAAACTTGCCCTGACCTTGAAAAAACAATCGGTATGATTCACGATTTAGGCTGCAAGGCTGCAGTTACTATTAAGCCAGACACACCTATCGAAAAAATCTTACACGTGCTTGACAAGGTTGAAATGGTACTTGTTATGACAGTTTACCCAGGTTTCAGCGGGCAGAAGCTTATTCCTGAAGCTATGGCTAAAATTCCTGAACTTGTAAAAATCAGAGAAGAAAGAGGTCTTAACTTTGATATTCAGATTGACGGCGGCGTAGGTATGGGCAACTTAAGAGAAGTGCTTGCAACAGGCGTTGATGTTATTGTATCAGGCAGTGCTGTATTTGATGCAGAAGACCCTGCAGTGGCAGCAAAAGCTTTCCTTGAAACATTTAAGGAGTTTGAATAATATGAAGGCTGTTGTTTTCGGCGGTGCTGAAATACAGGATTATTCTTTCTGCAATGAATATATAAAAGACAGTATCGTTGTCTGCTGTGACAGTGGACTTAAGCACGCAAAGGCACTTGGAATTGTTCCAGATGCCATAGTCGGCGATTTTGATTCGGCTGATGATGAAGTGCTTGAGTATTTTAAGCCTATGAATATACCTACAACGGAGTTTCCGTCACACAAAGACGAAACTGATATGGAACTTGGCGCAGAGGCAGCTATAAGAATGGGCGCTGATGAGCTTGTGCTTATAGGCGGTATAGGCAGCAGAATGGATCACACTATGGGCAACTGCAACCTTATTGTGCGTCTTTACAAAGAAGGTACAAAGGCGATGCTTGTGAATGAAAAAAACAAAATAATGGTTACAGACAACAGAATTGAGCTTACGGGTAAAAAAGGTGACCTTGTTTCACTTTTTCCTGTGGGTATAAAGGCGGAAGGGGTTACAACAGAAAACCTTGAGTATCCGCTTGAAGATGCAGTGCTTGCAGTTGATATACGTCTTATTGCCGTAAGCAATGTTATGCTTGGCGAAAAGGCTGCAGTAAGTGTTAAAAACGGTATGTTGTATGTAATGCAGTGTTCAGACTAAAAAAGCTTAGGATATAATCCTAAGCTTTTTTATATTTGTAAATTTTTAAACCAATGCAGAATAATATAATACCAAAGAAATATGGAGAATGGGTATGCAGAAAAAACTCATAGGTTTTGCCTTGTTATTTTTTGGTTTGGGTGTGGTGACGGCAAAATACTTTTCGGGATGGAACATAATTGCCGCTTTTATATTTATTGCTGCGGGAATTTTTATGGTATTTAATAAATGCTAAAAAAAGGCAATAAAAAAACTCCCTGGTTTAGGGAGTGTTTTTATTAATTAAATGGCGCGAGTAACCTTACCTGCACGCATACATCTTGTGCAAATGTAAACAGATTTGATTGTACCGTTGTCATTAATTTTTACTTTTTTGATGTTTGGTTTCCAAGTTTTGTTAGCTCTTCTTGAAACCTGGCTACGGTTAATGCTGATTCTGCTACCTGTCTGCATTGTCTTTTCGCAATATTCACATCTTGCCATTACTTGCACCTCCTTAAAATTCTATCCATAACACAACATTGTTAATTCTAACAGAAAACATTCTGAATTGCAAGAAAAAAATGTTGAATTAATAATTTTTTTTGATATATTGTGTTGTAGGGCATTTTTTGCCCAACCTATAGACATTTATACATCATATTTACCAAAAAATCAAGAAATATTTGCGTAATATGCAATATTTTTAATCATTTGTTACGAAACCTTAATATTTTGTTTTAAAAATCAGCGAAATGGTGTTATAATGTAGTGTGAATAATAATGAAATTTAATTTCCTATTATAAAGTTGGGGTAAATGGTTTGAAAAAACCGAAAATAATTTAACGGAGGTATTGCATATGTCATCAGCTAAATTAGAAAATTCTTTAGGAATCATTTCTATAGAAAATGAAGTTATTGCTCGTATTGCAGGCTTAACAGCTATGGAATGCTACGGTATAGTAGGCATGGCAGCTAAAAATGTGAAGGATGGATTTTTTCAGTTGCTTAAAGTAGAAAGCCTTACAAAGGGTATCAAAGTGCATGTTGTAGAAAACAGAATCAGCATTGATTTCCACATTATTGTTGAATACGGCACAAACATTTCTGCTATCGCAGAAAATATTATTAGTACAGTAAAATATAAACTTGAAAGTTGTCTTGAAATGGAAGTTGATAAAATCAATATCCACGTTGAAGGCGTAAGAGTAGATGAAGGAAACTAAGGAGGATTTATCGGTGAGCTTAAAAAGCATAGATGGGCAGATGCTCAAAAAGATGATTATTGCCGGAGCAAATAAACTTGGCGAAAACAAACAGCTTGTCGATTCGCTCAATGTATTCCCAGTTCCGGACGGTGATACAGGTACAAATATGTCACTTACAGCGCTTTCTGCTGCAAGTGAAACTGAAAAAGGCGAATCAAGCAAAATTGGCGATATTGCAAAACTTTCAGCAAGCGGTGCCTTAAGAGGCGCAAGAGGTAACTCAGGCGTAATCTTAAGCCAGCTTATCAGAGGCTTCTCAAAGGGTCTTGTTGATGTGGAAAGCGCAGATGTTCATACACTTGCTGCTGCATCAAGAAAAGGCGTTGAAACAGCCTACAAAGCAGTTATGAAGCCAAAGGAAGGCACAATTCTTACAGTAGCAAGAGCTTGTGCTGATGCTGCAGAAGAAGCTGCAAAACAGACAAATGATATTGAAAAGTTCCTTAAGATTGTAATTGACAGAGGTTACGAAATGCTGGACAAGACTCCTGATATGCTTCCTGTACTTAAACAGGCAGGCGTTGTTGATGCCGGTGGTAAAGGTCTTTTATGCATACTTGAAGGCGCATTTGAAAGCATCAACAGCAACGAAGAAATTAAACTTAATGAAACAAGCGAACTTAAAAAGCCTGTTATTTCAAACATCGTGGTTGATGAAAACAGCGACATTGAATTTGGTTACTGTACAGAGTTCTTCATCTTAAACAAAGACACATCAGATGAAGTACTCGATGACCTTAAAGAATTCCTTCTTGGCATCGGTGATTCACTTGTAGTTGTTGCAGACGATGAAGTGGTTAAGGTTCACGTTCATACAAACCACCCAGGTCAGGCTATTGAAAAAGCTCTTACTATCGGTGCGCTTAACGGCCTTAAGATTGACAATATGCGTATTCAGCATAACGAAACAATCCAGTATGAAAAGACAGACGTAGTTGTAAAAGACGAAGGTCCAAGAAAAGAACATGGTTTTGTTTCTGTATCAATGGGTGACGGTATTGAAGAAATCTTCAAAAACCTCGGCGTAGATGTTGTTGTTTCAGGCGGTCAGACAATGAACCCATCAACAGAAGATATTCTTAACGCGGTTGCAAAGGTAAATGCAGATAACGTATTTATCCTTCCAAACAACAAAAACATCATCCTTGCGTCTGAACAGGCTGCAAAGATTGTTGAAGATAAAAAGCTTTATGTTGTACCAACAACATCAGTTCCTGAAGGTCTTGAAGCCCTCATCAACTACGATGCATCACAGAGTGCTGACGATGCATTTGAGACAATGAAAGATAGCCTTTCACTTGTTAAAACACTTATGGTTACATACGCCGTAAGAGATACTGTTTTTGGTGAAAACACAATTACTGAAGGCGACATTCTTTGTATGCTTGGCGGTAAGATTGAAGTTGTTTCAAAAGAAATTAAAGATGGTACATGCCAGCTTATTGACAAGGCTGTTGATGAAGACAGTGAAATGATTTCTATCTATTACGGCAGCGACGTAACAGAAGAAGACGCACAGGAAATTGCAGCATATGTTG
This sequence comes from Bacillota bacterium, assembly GCA_017547125.1. Lineage (GTDB taxonomy): Bacteria > Bacillota > Clostridia > Lachnospirales > Anaerotignaceae > HGM11808. Next base: position 1,596 of record JAFYQL010000003.1, on the reverse strand, counting down.
AAGAAACATATCCAGACTGCGAAGTTGAAGTTGTATCAGGCGGTCAGCCATTATACTACTACATCATTTCTGTAGAATAATTATTTGGCAAATTTAAAGGGCAGATTTTTATATCTGCCCTATGTTTTTTTGGAGGGAAAATGGAACTTAAATCTCCGGTATCAGAAATTAAAAAAATAGGCTCACAAAGGGAAAAACTCCTTAATTCAATGGGCATATTTACCGTTGAAGACCTTTTGGAACATTTTCCTCGTGATTATGATGACAGAAGTTACATAAGAGAAATATCTGACCTTGTGGAAAACGAAAGCAACACGTTTATAGCTACGGTTGAAACAAATGCAGAAAATATTTATGTAGGGAAGATGTGCATAACCCGTGCAAGAGTAAGTGATGACAGTGGAAGCATAACACTTATCTGGTATAATCAGAAATTCCTTAAAAATGTGATTAAAAAGGATATGACTTTTATTTTTACAGGGAAATACCAGAAAAAGAACGGCAGACGCGAAGTGCTTTCTCCTGAATACGAGGCTATGGACAAGGAAGAACTGTTAAGCGGCGGCAGAATTACGCCTGTATACAGCACAACTGCGGGCTTAAGCCAGAAGGTTTTAAGGGGACTTATAAAAGATACCATTGATAAGGCTAAAAATGGATTTACAGACTTTATGCCTAAAACTGTGCGTATGGAAAACAAACTTTGCGAAAGAAATTTTGCTATCGAAAATATTCACTTTCCTGAAAATGACGATGCCTTTTTTATGGCACGAAAAAGACTTGTTTTTGAAGAACTTTTTGTACTTCAGACGGCGCTTTTCAGAATCAAGAGTAATGTTGAAAACGAAAATAACGGCATAGTTATGCCTAAAAAAAGATATCTTGCCGATGCAAAGAAAATGCTTGGCTTTGAAATGACAAATGCGCAGAAAAAGGTTGCTGACGAGATATGTGCAGACCTTTCAAGCGGAAGGGTTATGAACAGACTTGTTCAGGGGGACGTTGGCAGCGGTAAAACTGCGGTTGCTCTTTGTGCGGCATATATTGCCATCAAAAATGGCTATCAGTGCGTGCTTATGGCACCTACGGAAGTACTTGCAAAGCAGCACTATGAGTATTTTGTGTCAATATTTGAAAAGGCAGGCATAAATGTAAAATTCCTTTCGGGAAGCTTGAAAAAGAAAGAAAAAGACGCGGTTTATACCGAAATTGAAAGCGGTACTGCGCAGATGATTATAGGTACACACGCGGTTATACAGAAAAACGTTGTGTTTAAAAATGCAGGTCTTGTTATAACGGATGAGCAACATCGATTTGGGGTTAATCAGAGGCTTATGCTTTCACAGAAGGGTCAGGATCCCCATGTTCTTGTTATGACGGCAACTCCTATACCAAGAACTCTTGCCCTTATACTTTACGGAGACCTTGATATTTCGATAATTGATGAACTTCCACCGGGAAGGGAAAAGATAGACACCCTTGCAGTAAACAGCAGTTATCACAAGCGTATTTATGAATTCATCAAAAAAGAAATCGCTGACGGCGGACAGGCTTATATCGTTTGCCCTATGATTGAAGAAAATGATGAAATAGAGG
>JAFYQL010000018.1 GCA_017547125.1 Bacillota bacterium | reverse complement strand
GTGTCGGGGGTTCAAATCCCTCCTCCGCTACTTTTTTTATTTTCACAGTATATTTTTACTGTGTTTTTTTGTATACTGAACTAGAGGTGGTTACTGTGAGAATAGGCAAAGGATACGATGTTCATAGATTGGTTGAAGGAAGAAAGCTTATACTTGGCGGAGTGGATATTCCTTATGAAAAAGGTCTTTTAGGCCATTCTGATGCCGATGTGCTTGTGCATGCGGTTATGGATTCACTTCTTGGTGCAGCTGCACTTGGTGATATTGGCAAACATTTTCCGGATACTGATGAAAAGTATAAAGGAATTTCAAGTTTGGAACTGTTAAAGCACGTTTCTCTATTGCTTGAAAGCAAAGGATATAGTATAATAAACATTGATGCGACCATAATTGCGCAGAAGCCTAAAATGGCACCTCACATACTTAAAATGAGGGAAAATATCGCATCTGTATTGGGCATAGATGTTGATTTGATTAACGTAAAAGCAACAACAGAAGAAGGTCTTGGCTTTACAGGCGAAGGTCTTGGCATTGCATCAGATGCAATTTGTTTAATTGAAAAAAGATAAAAACAGTGAAGAAAAGAGTAACTTATATTCTTTTAACCCAGAGAGAATGGCGTATGCTGAAAGCCGTTTTTAAAAGAGATAAGCGAAGTGCATTTTGGAGTTTCTGCGGTGAATTTTTAGCCGTGGACGTATGACTGCGTTAAAGTTTTTGAGCGGCATTTTTGCAACAGGAGTGGAACCGCGGAGTTAACAAGCTTCGTCTCTTTTTTAAGAGAACGAGGCTTTTATTTTTTTATTCGGAGGTGGTAAAGTGTCTTTTTTAAGTGAAGAAATCAGAGTAGTAAAAGAAAAAGACCCTGCTATAAAAAGCGGCATCGAAGTATTGCTTTATTCAGGCTTTTGGGCAAACATAAGCCACAGAATAGCACATAAATTATATAAGAAAAAATGGTTCTTTCTGGCACGTTTTATTTCACAGTTTTCAAGACTTCTTACAGGTATTGAAATTCATCCCGGTGCAACAATAGGTAAGGGGTTTTTCATTGACCACGGCATGGGTGTTGTAATTGGTGAAACATGCGAAATAGGCGACAACGTACTTATTTATCAGGGTGTAACTCTTGGTGGTACAGGTAAAGAAACAGGAAAACGTCATCCTACTATCGGAAACAATGTTCTTATAGGTTCCGGTGCAAAAATACTTGGTCCTATTTATGTTGGTGACAACGTAAAGATTGGTTCGGGTTCGGTGGTTTTAAAGGACGTTCCTGCAAATGTTACTGCAGTTGGTGTTCCTGCTAAATGGATTGTTGAAAAAGAACCTGATAATATTGCACATCATCCGGCAGATACACTTGACCAGATTGCTGTGCCTGACGTAGTTGAAGAAGAAATTGTTCAGCTCAGAGAAAGAATAGAAAAACTTGAAGCATTGCTGAAAGAAAAGATATAAGGAGGATATACAAATGAAAGTATATAACACACTTACAAGAACAAAAGAAGAATTTGTACCTATTGAAGAAGGAAAGGTAAAAATGTATGTTTGCGGACCTACAGTTTACAACTACATCCACATCGGTAACGCAAGACCTTACGTTGTTTTCGATACAGTACGCAGATATTTTGAATACAAAGGCTATGAAGTAAACTATGTTCAGAACTTTACTGACGTAGATGACAAAATCATCAAAAAAGCAAACGAAGAAAATTCATCAATGGAAGCAGTTTCAGGCAAATTCATTGAAGAAGCATTCCACGATGCAGATGGTCTTAATGTAAAGAGAGCTACAACTCACCCAAGAGTTACTCAGGAAATGGACAACATCATTGAAATGATTAAAACTCTTGTTGACAAAGGCTATGCTTACGAAAACGAAGGAACAGTATACTTCAACACAAAGAAAGATGACGGCTACGGCAAGCTTTCAAGAAAGAACCTTGAAGACCTTATTGCAGGCGCAAGTGAAAGAGTTGAACTTGACAGTGCAAAAGTAAACTCAACAGACTTCGTTCTCTGGAAACCATTTAAGCCGGGCGAACCAAAATGGGCTTCACCTTGGGGCGAAGGCAGACCAGGCTGGCACATTGAATGTTCAGTAATGGCTAAGAGATACCTTGGCGATACAATCGACATCCACGCAGGCGGCGAAGACCTTATCTTCCCACACCATGAAAACGAAATTGCACAGAGTGAATGTGCTAATGGCTGTCAGTTTGCTAACTACTGGCTCCACAACGGTTTCATCACTGTAGACAACGAAAAAATGTCAAAATCTCTCGGCAACTTCTTTACAGTAAGAGAAATTGCTGCAGAATTCCCATACGAAGTAATCAGATTCTTCATTCTTAACGGTCACTACAGAATGCCTCTTAACTTCAGCAGAGAACTTATGCAGAGCTGCCAGAATGGTCTTGAAAGAATTAAAAACTGTAAGAAAGACCTTGAACACTATGTTGCAAATGCAGCAGGCGAATTAACAGCTGAAGAAGAAGCAAAACTTGCAGAAGTTACAGCATTCAGAGCACAGTTTGAAGCAGCTATGGACGACGACTTCAACACAGCAGATGCTATCACAGCAATCTATGAACTTGTACGTTATTCAAACAAGAGCACAAAAGACGGCGTTTCAAAGGCATTTGCTCAGAAAGAACTTGACGAACTTGTTGCACTTTGCGATGTACTTGG
>JAFYQL010000197.1 GCA_017547125.1 Bacillota bacterium | reverse complement strand
CTGACGTTTATCCATTGTTATTTTTATAGTTCTTTTCTTGAACTTTAGAATTAACTTTGGGTAGTTTAATATCAACTGTTCAGTTTTCAAAGACCAAGTCTCGCTTCAGCCTCTCGGCTGTCAGCGAAATCTATCTTATCACTTTTGAGTTCCCGTGTCAAGAACTTTTTTAAGATTTTTTAAGTTTTTTTCAACTTATTTTTTCAACCTTTTTTTCTTAAGTTCTTACCCGCTATCTCGCAGCGACTCTTACTATTATACACACCTCCCAACAAATGTCAACACCTTTTTTCAACTTTTTTTAATTTTTTCAAAAAATTTAAAAACCCGCTAAAATAGCGGGTTTGAGCACAATATGCAGTGTATTTCTTCCTATATATATGCATTTTCTTTAAGAAGTTTCAAAAGAGTAGGTTCAAAATTGAAACAAGTACAAAGTTTTTCTGTTTCTTCAAGCATTATCTTTTTATGCTTTGCAGAAATATTACTTTTAACCGCTCTTATCAGAATATTCTTTGGAGTATGTTCAAAATCAATAAACTCAAGAAGCTGAGTTTTATATCCGCAGTACTCAAGAAGATTTCCTCTTATGGCGTCCGTCATAAGCGCTGCCGTTCTTTCCTTGATGATACCGTATCTTTCCATAATAGAAAGTTCTTCGCTTTTCATCTGACCGCAAAGTTCGTGCTGACAACAAGGCACAGAAATAATAATTCCTGCATTCCAGCTGATAGCATTATAAAGCGCAAAGTCAGTTGCCATATCGCAGGCATGAAGGCTTATAACCATATCAACCTGCATATCAGTTTTGTAGCCATTGATGTCCCCCACTTCAAAACGAAGTTTATCGTAACCATACTTCTGCGCTGCAGCATTGCATTTTTTGATTACATCTTCCTTAAGGTCAAGACCGATAACATTGATATCCATCTTCTTGATATATGTGAAGTAATAGTACACCACAAATGTAAGATATGATTTTCCGCAGCCGAAGTCTATGATGTTTATTTTTTCAAGACCGGCCTTTGCAACAGCCCCATCAATAAATTCGATAAACTTATTTATCTGTCTGTACTTGTCATACATAGAATTTACAACTTTACCCTCTTTTGTGAATACACCCATATCAACAAGCGGCGGTATAATTTCACCCTCCGGAATGAGATATTTTTTCACTTTGTTGTGAGTCTGCTCGCACTTCTGACAGGAAGTGTTTTTCTTCTTATTATATAGCACTTTTTCTTTCTTAGTTATTTTGATTGAATACTCAAAATCTTCGTCCCAGATATTTACCTGACGAAATCCTTCTTCAATCATTTCGTTTAAAAAGTTTTCCGCCTCTTCCCATTTAAAGTTATGGTGAAAAGCCTGTTTCTGTGTAAACTTTTCAGCATAGAAACCTTCCTTTTTAAGTTCGGCATTTACCTTTTTATATTCACTTTCTTTGTTTCTGTTGTCACTGAGAACAAACTTATAAACCTTGCTCCAGTCTATGTTTTTTGCATACTCCTTAATCATCGGTAAAAACCTCCACAAAAATATATATTGTTTCTTCATTATAATAATGAAGAAACAATACACTTATTTATAAAAAGGATACCATAAGGTACCCTTTTATTTTATCCAACTACAACTGCAACGCCGTCAGGGATAACAACAACCTCTGCATCCTTGCCCTTAATTTCTCTTGCCATAGCAAGCGCCTCATCCGGATTTGATGCAGAAATCATGTTTGCTCTTCTGATATCGTCGTGATCCATAATGTCAGTTACAAGTATAACTTTATGTTTCTTTAATGCACGAACATAAACCTGTACATTCCACTGTTCAGGGATACTGTTTTTAGCAGGAATCTTTGAAAGGTAATCTTCAATTTCTTCCGCTGTGCCCATAGTCATAAGTTTTTCAAAGTTTTCGCCACCCATACCGTCAGCACAGCCACAGCACATAATAATTACTGCATCTTCCTTGCAGCAAAGCTCTGCAGTTGAAACAGCCTTAACTGACTGATAAAGATTCTGGTCAAGAGGATAACCACCGTTTGATGTTACAACGATATCGCCCATAACCTTTTCACACTGTGCAAGTGAACGAACAAATTCAACACCCTTTGCGTGTGCTTCTTCAAGGTCGCCTGCAAATGCACCGATAACCTTCTTTTCGCCATTTAATGCCACGTTAAGTATAAACTGAACATTAACTCTCTTTGCAGCCGCAAGCATATCTTCGTGTACAGGGTTCTTTTCAAGCACACCTGACGCAGCATAAGGGCTTGCAATTGCCTTGAATGAATGGTTTTCGTTTACTGTTTCTTCTGAACAGATACCAGGAAGGATACTCTTTCTTCCGCCTGAAAAACCAGCAAAGAAATGTGGTTCAATAAAGCCCTCTGTCACAAGAAGATCACATTCATTGGCAAGCTTATTTACGCAGAATTCAGCACCTGAAGGAAGTGTACCTAAATTTACAAATTCTTCAGGATTAAATGCGTTATTTACAACAATCTTTTCATTATCAACTATAACATCGCCAAACATTTTTCTCTGTTCTTCAACAGTAGTAGGACGATGAAGACCTGTAGCAACAAGAATAGTAATTTCAGCATCAGGGCTGCCCTGTCTGATTTCATCAAGAAGTATAGGAAGTGTGATTTTGCTTGGCACAGCTCTTGTGTGGTCGCTTGTTACAAGCACAATTTTCTTCTTGCCTTCTGCAAGCTCTTTAAGGCTCTTTGAACCGATAGGATTTGCAAGTGCTTCCTTTATAAGTTCAACTTCGCTTTTTTCCGCTTTATACCCATGTGTATTGGCAACGATAACCGCCTTAAGATTTTTTTCTTCAACGTTTATCTGAGTAGTCCCTGTATGATAAGGAATTTTAATTGTCTGCATATTTTAAACCTCCCTTTATGGAATATCTGTTAATAAAAGCATATATCGAAACGCAGAAAATAGCAATAAAAAAGAGTACACCTGTAAGATGTACTCTCATAATTTTTATCTTCTGCAAAGTTTTTCTATTTTGTCGGCAGCACCTTTTGCACCGCTGCATCTTCTGAAGCTTTCTGCTATACTTTCTGCATTGTTTCTGTATTTGTCATCAGCAAAAATTTCTGCCACAGCATTCATTATACTTTTGGAGTCACTCTTTTCAGGTCTAACGCCCGCCCCAAGCTGTCTCACTCTTTCGGCAACACCCTTCTGTTCTGATGTCTGCGGAAGCATAACAAGCGGCACTCCGAAATAAAGGCTTTCACTCACACTATTCATTCCACAGTGCGAAATAAATAAATCCGCTTTCTGCAAAACTGCAATCTGGTCAACATGCGCATGCACGCTTATATTATCGGGAATCTCGCCAAATTCAGCTATATCAACAATATTCCCCACCGACATAATTATATGATATCCGCTTTCTGCAAAATCAGATATAAACTGCTTGTATAACTTTTTAAGGTCATTGTTGACTGTGCCCATAGAAATATAAATCAGTTTATCCTTTGTTTTTTCAACATTGCTTTCTGCAGGACGTATTGACGGACCCACAAAAGCATAATTGTCAGCAAACGTCTCTGCGCAAGGCTGAAACTCTTTTGATGTATAAACTATAGTTTCTGCTTTCTCATCGCTTCCGATAAGGTCAATAAAGCTTTTTATAGGATATCCTTCTCTTCTGAGCCTCTTTATATTCTTGTCTATCTTCGGCATAGAAAGAATCAACATCAATGTGTCCCAGAAGCTCTGCTTCATAATTTTTGCAGAATGCTTATTGAAAGCAAAGGTTGTATTTGACATCACAAAAGGAATACCAAGCTTCTTGGCTGCAGCCTTTCCCCACGGTGCCATAGAATCCACGACAATACAGTCAGGCTGTAATTCTTCCATTTCTCTGCAAACCTTTTCACCAAGTGCAATCGTTGTATCTGTAAGCAGCTCAATTGAAAAAGCAGTATTCTTTCCTACCTTTGCACCATCTTTAGCCGAAATCTTCTGTCCCACATCATATTCATCGCAGGAAATAAAAATAGCACCCGTAT
>JAFYQL010000196.1 GCA_017547125.1 Bacillota bacterium | reverse complement strand
ATGTTTTTGTTTCAAATCCTTCAGAGGAAGAATTAAACGAAGCTGGTTATTATAGGGTAATCGCTCCAAAAAGAAATTTGGGCGCAGAGGAGGAACTGGTTTACCAAAAACACAACAACACAATAATATCTATACCGGTTAAAAAAAATGAAGAAGCATTTGTTCTGCCTCCGGGTCTTGAGTATAGCAGCACATACACTGTTGCAGAAGGCATAACACTTTCGCTAGAATACGACAACTATCCCGAAAATGTGCAGAGTATGAAAATGATACTGGAAAACCGCACTGACAATGTAATGCTTTACGGCAAAGGCTGGTCTTTTGAAAAATATGTCCATAACCCAGACGGAGAAGATACCTGGGAAAAGGTTGAAACAAAAGGCGATACTGCATTCACAGCTGAAGCATACACTCTTTATGAATATGACAAGCAGACCTTTACCATTCCGACATCATTCCTTAAAAAAGGGCTTTCAGAAGGTCTGTACCGTGTTACTGGCTGCAGCCTGACAATTACTGAAGATGAAGAAAATCTTATATTTGGCGGCCAATATACAGATTATCCGCCATATGTACTTGAGTTTTCCGTAAGTAAAAACTCAACATCACCTGTAAACTATGAAGATGTAAAAGGCGGCCCTGCTCTTCCTAAAAAAGAAGACTGGCAGTGGTACACAGTATGGAATGCTGTACAACTTTACAGACAAAACGGAATGATGGTGTGGCAAGTTGTGAAAGATGATACCGGACTTGTTGCCCTTCTTTACAGAGAAGATACGCCTGAAAATGAGTATCTCAACAAAGGAGATGTGCTTAAAATTGATATCTTCGACCGCAAAACAGGTGAATTTTACAAGGTTTTTGATGAGCCTTATGCAGAAACAGTCAGCGTAACACCACTTGAAAACGGCGGATTTGAAATAGTGAAAAACGAAAAAACATATCAGGTAACCTATTATGCTACAATAGAAAACAATGAACTTCTTCTGTGTGCAGTGGTTGATGAATAAAAAAAGAGCCTCCCAATAAAACTTGGGGGGCTTTTTATTATAAATTATAATATCCGCTTTCACATAAAACTTCAAAGCAGTAGTTCACTTCATTATCTTCAAAAAGTTCGCCAAATCTGCTGTCGGCAACCACAGCCTCCATACTTAAATCAAGTCTGCCTGCCTTTTCAAGTGCATCAAAACCATCGGATACATTTGATTTTCTGATAATTTCCTTTGCTGTTTTTACAGCACCAAATTTTTCAATATTGTTTAAAAGTCTTTTTGTTCTTGCACCGCATTTTTCTTCGGCTTCTTTGCATTTTTCAATAAGCACCTTCTGAAATTCAGCTTCAATTTTGCTCATACAAACACCTCCACAGATATATTATACCTTGTTTTTGCAAATAAAAAAGCCCCCTGAAAAATCAAGGGACTTTTATGGTTTAATTATTTGCCAAGGTTGAACCAAGCTTTGATGCCAGGATATACTGCAACATCATCAAGTTCTTCTTCAATTCTGAGAAGCTGGTTGTATTTAGCAACTCTGTCGCTTCTGCAAGGAGCACCTGTCTTGATCTGACCTGCGTTTACAGCTACTACGATGTCAGCGATTGTAGCGTCTTCTGTTTCACCTGAACGGTGGCTTACGATTGCTGTCATGTTGTGCTTGTTAGCAAGCTGGATCGCGTCAAATGTTTCTGTAAGTGTACCAATCTGGTTAACTTTGATAAGGATAGCGTTACCAGCTTTAAGGTCGATACCTTTCTGGAGACGTTTTGTGTTTGTAACGAAAAGGTCGTCACCAACAAGCTGTACTTTACCGCCAAGTTCCTTAGTAAGTAACTGCCAGCCTTCCCCGTCTTCTTCTGCAAGACCGTCTTCGATAGAGATGATTGGGTATTTTTCGCAAAGTGCTTTCCACATTTCAACCATTTCTTCGCTTGTTCTTACAATCTGCTTACCAGCCATCTGGCTTTCGCCTGGGAAGTAGTATTTGCCGTCTTCTTCGTTGTAAAGTTCTGTTGAAGCTGGGTCAAGAGCGATCTTGATATCTTCGCCCCATTTGTAGCCTGCTTTATCAACAGCTTCTTTGATAAGGTCGATAACTTCGTCTGGAGTTGCAAGGTCAGGTGCGAAACCGCCTTCATCGCCTACTGCTGTTGAAAGACCTTTGCCTTTAAGAACTTTCTTAAGGTTGTGGTAGATTTCAGCACACATTCTGAGAGCTTCTTTGAAGCTTTCAGCGCCAACAGGCATAATCATGAATTCCTGAAGGTCTACTGTGTTGTCTGCATGCTTACCGCCGTTCATGATGTTCATCATTGGAACTGGCATTGTTCTTGCGTTGAAACCGCCAAGGTACTGGTATAATGGCATATCAAGAGCTGCTGCTGCTGCTTTTGCAACTGCCATAGAAACACCAAGGATAGCATTTGCACCAAGTTTAGCTTTGTTTGGTGTGCCGTCAAGTTCGATCATAGCCTTATCAACTGCAACCTGGTCAAGTGCGTTCATACCGATGATTTCATCAGCGATGATGCTGTTTACGTTTTCAACTGCTGTTTCAACGCCTGCACCCATATATCTTTCGCCGCCGTCTCTAAGTTCAACAGCTTCGAAAGCACCTGTTGATGCACCTGATGGAACAGCTGCACGGCCCATAATACCGCCGTCTACTGTAACTTCAACTTCAACTGTAGGATTGCCTCTTGAGTCAAGGACTTCTCTTGCGTAAACGTCAAGAATTTCAATGTAGCTTTTCATTGTTTGTTTCCTCCTAAAAATTTATCATAAACTTCAGTTACTTATTAGGTACTGTAAAATTATGTTTTAAATTATTTGCCTTCAAGAAGTGATGTACCTGTCATTTCCTTTGGAATTTCGATGTCCATCATTTCGAGAAGTGTTGGTGCTATATCAGCAAGCTTACCGCCGTCTCTGAGGGTAATGCCGTCTGTATAGTTAACAAGAATAAGCGGAACAGGGTTTGTTGTGTGAGCTGTAAATGGCTCGCCTGTTTCTTCGTCAATCATCTTATCGCTATTGCCGTGGTCAGCGCATATAAGCATCTGTCCGTCAACTTTCATAATTGCATCATAAACTTTACCTACGCATTCGTCAACGGCTTCTACAGCCTTTACAGCAGCTTCCATGATGCCTGTGTGGCCAACCATATCGCTGTTTGCGTAGTTGACAATTATGAGGTCATATTTTTCTGAAAGAATATTTTTTACAAGTTCATCTGTAACTTCATATGCACTCATCTCAGGTTTAAGATCATATGTTGCAACCTTTGGTGAAGGAATAAGAACTCTGTCTTCGCCTTCGTTAGGCGCTTCGATACCACCGTTAAAGAAGAATGTAACGTGTGCATATTTTTCTGTTTCAGCAATTCTGAGCTGCTTTAAACCAAGTGATGAAATATACTCGCCAAGAGTATTTTCAAGTGTCTGTGGTTTAAATGCTACTGTCTTGTTTTCAATAGTTTTGTCATACTCTGTGAAGCATACGTATGTTACACCTGTAAGGTTTTTAGCTCTTTCAAAGCCTGTAAATTCTTTATCAACAAATGTTCTTGTAATTTCTCTTGCTCTGTCAGGACGGAAATTGAAGAACACAATTGAGTCATTTTCATTGATAAGTCCGACGCTCTTGCCTTCTTCATCAACTACTGTTGAAGGAATAACAAATTCATCTGTCACGCCGTTTTCATAGCTTTTTGCTATATAATCAACAGCTGATGTAATCTTTTCGCCCTTACCTTCTGACATTACTTCATAAGCCTGTTGAACTCTTTCCCAACGGTTATCTCTGTCCATAGCATAAAATCTGCCCATAACAGATGCAACCTTGCCTACGCCAAGCTCACGCATCTCTTCTTCAAGCCTTTCCATATAAGACTTTGCACTCATAGGAGGAGTATCTCTGCCGTCAAGGAAAGCATGAACATACACTTTTTCAAGACCCTGCTGTTTTGCAAGCTTTAAAAGTGCATAAAGGTGTGATGTGTGGCTATGCACGCCGCCGTCTGAAAGAAGACCGTAGATATGAAGTGCACTGCCGTTTTTCTTACAGTTTTCAACGGCTTTTAAAAACTCTTCGTTTTCAAAAAAGTCGCCGTCTTTAATGCTTTT
>JAFYQL010000195.1 GCA_017547125.1 Bacillota bacterium | reverse complement strand
TTATGGATAGCACTTGCGGAAGCATCATAGCTTCACTTACAGGCGAAGTACGTGAAAATATGCTTATGAAAGGCATCTCATTTGCTTTTGATGAAGCAATAAGAAGCAACGGTTTTTCTGCAATCACTGACAGAATAAATGACTTTTTCGAAGACAACAAAAACCGCTCTGTTATGGACATGCTTATGAAGGCTGATGCCAATTCAGACGATAAGATAAGAGAAATTATTTTTTCTCTTACAGAAAAACTGCTGGGCAGCATAACAGAAGACGATGTTGAAGGCATACTTTCATCACTTCTTGAATATGCAGGAAATACAAATCTTTCATCTGCCCTTTCATCACTCAGCAGCGAAAGCATAGCCAAAGCAAAAGAAACATTTATCGGCATCTACAAAAAATGTGTTGAAACAGCAGCACCAAAAATCATCAGTGCATTTGACATTTCATCTGTTGCACAGGCGCAGATTGAATCATTCAGTATGACTGAAATTGAAAGAATCATTGTGGAAATAGCCGACCGCGAGCTTAAATCAATCACTGCAGTTGGCGGTGTGCTTGGTTTTATAATAGGTTTTGTGCCTGTAATTACAAGTTTAATCTAAAATTTATCAAAGCAGACTTTGTAATAAAGTCTGCTTTTGTTTTTTATAACCTATAAACACACAAACTCTCTTCTTCCCCTTCACTTTGTAACATTTTTACCAAAATTTCTCTTGTTTTTGTACACTTTTAAAACTGTACTTTAACCCTATACAGTTGACTTTAACACGTTCGTTTGTTAAAATATTAGTAATATTGGAGTGTTATAAGGAAACTTTGTGCCTTTATTACTTCATATTAAAAGCCTTATTCAACGGGCACTGTTTAGGGCGTAAATTATAAAAAATATATTATATGAGAGGGGAAACAAAATATGACACAGTTCAGAAGCGCAGAATTAATGCAGTTATCCTACAAAGGCTACTTCAAAGCTATGGGTTATTCTGAAGACGAACTTTCAGACAAGAAGCCTAGAATTGGTATTGCAAACTCATGGAACCAGCTTGTTCCAGGCCACTACAACCTTAACCAGGTAGCAGAATACGTTAAGAGAGGTATTTATGCTGCTGGCGGTACAGCTTGTGAATTCGGCGTTATGGCTTGCTGCGACGGTATCGCACAGGGCCACATCGGTATGAGCTATATCCTTCCTTCAAGAGAAGTTATCTGTAACTCAGTTGAACTTATGGTTCAGGCTCACCAGCTTGACGCTGTAGTTCTTCTTGCATCATGTGACAAAATCGTTCCTGGTATGATTATGGCAGCTGCTAGACTTAACGTTCCAGCTATCCTTATCAACGGCGGTCCAATGCTTGGCGGTATCGAATTCGACGGCAGAAAATCAGACGGTACAGCTCCTGACGAAGCTATGGGTATGCTTTCAGCAGGTAAAATTACACAGGAAGAACTTGACACACTTGTAGACGCTTGCTGTCCAGGTTGCGGTTCATGTTCATTCTTCGGTACAGCTAACACAATGGGTTGTGCTATCGAAGCTCTTGGTATGTCACTTTCAGGTTCAGCAGTAGTTCCTGCTGTTTATGCTGACAGATTAAGATATTCATATGAAACAGGTCGTAAGATTGTTGAACTTACAATCAAAAACATCAGACCTAGAGACATCATCACAAAAGCATCTATCAGAAACTCAATCATCGCTACAATGGCAGTTTGTGGTTCAACAAATGCTTGTCTCCACCTTCCAGCTATCGCTCTTGAAGCTGGTATCAAAGATTGGAACGTTGTTGAAGAATTTGGTATTCTCAACAAAACAACTCCACAGCTTGCTAGAATTTACCCAGCATCTAACTGGTCACTTGAAGACTTCTACAAAGCTGGTGGTATGCAGAGAGTAATGCAGAACCTTGGCGATCTTCTTGACACAAGCGTTATGACAGTTGATGCATGCACACTTGGCGAAGCTCTTAGCAAAGCTAAATTCATTTACCCAGAAAACCCAGACCTTATCAAGACAAGAGAAAACCCATTTGCTCCAACTGGCGGTATCGCAGTTCTTAAGGGTAACCTTGCTCCTGACACAGGTATCACAAAACCAGGCGCATTCGACCCATCACTTCACGATTTCACAGGTACAGCTATCTGCTTCGACTGTGAAGAAGATGCTGAAGAAGCTATCCTTGACGGCAGAGTTAAACCTGGCCACTGTGTAGTAGTTAGATACGAAGGTCCTAAAGGTGGTCCTGGTATGAGAGAAATGTACAAAGCTATGAAGTACCTCTATGGTCAGGGTCTTCACCTTTCAACAGCTCTTATCACAGACGGTCGTTTCTCAGGTACAAACAACGGTTGCTTCGTAGGTCACATTTCTCCTGAAGCTGCTGACGGCGGCCCACTTGCTGTTGTTCAGGACGGCGACAGAATCCACCTTAACGTACACGAAGGCGTTCTTGAACTCGTTGACGTTACAGACGAAGAAATCGCTGAAAGACTTAAAAACTGGAAGAAACCAGAAAAACAGATCCCAGAAGGTTACCTCAGACTCTACTCAAGAGTTGCTGCATCAGCTTCTAAGGGTGCTATCATCGAATGCTAATTCGATAACTAACTTAAAAATTAAGAGTACGGATTTATCCGTACTCTTTTTTTGTACAAAAAAACTGTATGGAAAATTCCATACAGTTTTTATTTGTTATCTTATTGTTTCAGCATCAATTCTTACTACTTCGCCTTCAAAAATCTTAACTTCAACATAGTAATCTTTTCCGCCATGTTTCCATCTGTCAAAAAGATCATCGATGTTGCCTGTAGCTTTTTCTTTATCAATCTTGATTACAACAGTGTCTGCAAGTTTGTAGTCCTTTGATTTAAGAGCACCCTTTACTGCAATTTTGTTGTGTGTAAAGTTTTCCATATAACCCTTTGCACCGATTGTTTCAACTTCAAGTTTTTCTGCATAGCCGTCAACTATTGTAGCATAAACATCCATTACAACACCGTTTCTGTAAAGGTCGTATAAATCGTATGAAACAATCTGTTTGCCGTCAACCACTACTGTTGTTTCAGCATCCATGTCGTATGTTTCATTTTTGATAGTAATTGAGTTTGTTTCAGCGCCTTCAATTTCGCCTCTTGTTGTTGAAAATTCTTCCCAGTCAACATAAGCAATAATTCTTGTTACAAGATCACCTTCAGTAAAATCAAGTTTAACTTCTGTTGTGCCCTTGTCATACACTGCAATAAGGTCTTTCACAGTTTCGTTTGTTTTGCCGCTGAATTTTACAATTGCATTTTCATCAAGATAGAACTTATAGTTTTTGCCGTATTCTGTTTTGATTTCAATGTATTCTTCAGTTAATTTTGTAATCTTGCCGGCTGTCTTATCCTGAAGTTCAGCTTCAGCTGATACAACATTACCCTTGCTGTTAAGGAATAATGTGATTGTAAAGTCTGTGCCTCTTTCATGGATAGCATCAAGTTCTTCAAGAGATGATTTTCTGCCGTCAAGAGTGATTGTTGCTTTTTCCTCAAAGTAATATGAAACGTATGTTGAGCCTGAATATACGTTAACCTTATCTTCTGAAACGCCCTTAACTACGCCCCATACCTTGCCGCCTTCTGTATCAACAGTAACTTCAAGTGCAGAAATTCTGTCTTTTTCGTCAATCTTAGCCTTAAGGAAAAGGTCTTCGTCATTCTGGAAGTGAATCATTAAATCTTCGATTTCAATTTTCTGACCTTCATATTTGATAGTCATATCTTTAGCGAATTCATAGTCTGCCTTGTCTCCGCCGTGATATTTCATCTTAATGCCTTCTCTGTCAACAGCAAGTAATCTGCCTTCCACAACGCCAACTTCACCGGTTGCTGCAACTGAAAATGCATAGTCTTCGTTAAGAAGTGTTACTGTAACGTTTACATCAACACCTTTATCAACAACATCAGTAATTGTTCTGTAATCAACCACTTCGCCGTTAAATGTAATTACTGTGCTGCGAAGAGTTTTGAACTGCTTGATTCCTCCTTCAGGAAGGTTAACAGTTACACTGTTTTCGCCCATATAGTTTATTGTACCAACTGTAAAGTCAGCATAAACATCATATGCGTCATGTGTAAGAATTATGTTAACAATATCTTTGCCAACATATTCAACAGTTACGCCATCGCCTGCAGTAAGGTCCATAAATTCAACTGCTGTGCCGTTGTATGAAACAGGAGTGATATTGCTGCCCTTGAACTGATATGTATTTCCGTTTTCACCGATTACTGTGATAGTTTTTGTTTTGTCTGTTGCAACGTAGATGCTTGAAATTGTACCAGCAATTTTGCTTGATGCACCCGGAAGAACTGTACCGCTTAAAACATCGTGTGTTTTTGAAACCATAACAGCCATTTCTGCTCTGTTGATATCTTTTGCAGGGTTAAAGTTTTTGTTGTTGTCGCCAACAAGGATATTAAGGTTTGAAAGAAGTTCAACATAAGGCGCTGCATCTTCTGCTATTTTTGCACTGTCGTTGAATGTAAGCAAAGGTTTTTCATTTACATCATAAACTTCTGCAAGGCCCTTGCCGAAGATTTCTGCAACGTCCTGTCTTGTTGCATCTTTGCTCTTTCCATCAACCATAAAGTATCTTAAATCATCAGTTGTGATAATTTTCTTTTCAAGAGAATATCCAACTGCTTCACAAGCCCATGAAGGAATTTTGTATCCATCCATTATTTTCTGCCATTTTTTTGTTACGGCTTCTGAAGGAACAATTTCATCCGCTTCTTTAAGAAGATTGTATGTAAGCTGAATCGCTTCAACGTGAGTTACATTGTCTTTTGCTCTGAAGATATTTGTGCCATTACCATCAGGCTCGCCCACCATAAGTCCAAGGTCTGCAACATTACGGATGTAAGTTTTTGCTCCTTCCCAAGGAACATTGTTGATGTCTGAAAAAGCAATTGCCGCTGATGCTGTAACTGCATTTAAGAGCATAGCTGATGTTGTTAAAAGTACCATCATTTTTTTCTTCATAATTTATCTTCCCTCCATTTTTATGCTGGATTTGCTGCTCAAATTTATAAGTATATTTTACCATAAATAAAAAGTATTTCATACTGAAATCAGCATTATTTTTTCTTACAAATTTGTTAATATATAAAGAAGGCTTCCACAAAGGAAGCCTTCGGCATCAAAACATTTCAGCACTTAAATCTTCAAGGGCACTTTCAGCCTTATCAACTATTTTTTTGCCTTTTGTCATCATTTTTCTTCTGGCAGTTTTGTTCATCATCATATATTCTGCCCCTGCCATAAGAAGTGCACCGCCTGTAACCATACCAACTACAAACTTGTTCATAAAAACTCCTCCTTTTTATTATTTATATAAACCGAAAAAATTCGGGTAAAAATATTATGCAGTTTAATATCATTTTAATGCAGAATAATATACTCTAATTTTAGGAAGTATTTATAATTTCAAATACAAAAGTACATGTAAAGCATACATTATGCTAAATACCTATTGAATTATTTTTTATGTATGGTATAATTATTTGTAATTTAAGTGAATATTTTTAAAACAGCGCTTTTACAAAAACTAAACCTTAAAAGCTTTTCAGAGAGACGATGTGTGGTGCGAATCGTTATGTGTATAAGGTGTTCCACTTTTGGAGCTGCCGGTGATGAATCGGAAGGGATAGCCCTTTACAGCATACTAAAGAGGTTACGGTTATGCCGTGGCAATCTGGGTGGCAACGCGGATATTTTCCGTCCCTTACATTCGTATGGGACGGTTTTTTTATTTATAGTTTTTGTAATTCGCAGGGAGGTTTAATATATGAGTAACAGAGTTTATAATTTTTCAGCAGGTCCTTCAATGCTTCCATTGGAAGTACTTGAAAAAGCACAGAAGGAGTTCGTTTCATACGGCACTTCAGGCATGTCTGTTATGGAAATGAGCCATCGTTCCAAGGACTATGAAAAAATTATATTTGGTGCAGAGGCTACATTAAGAGAACTCATGGCAATACCTGAAAACTACAAAATCCTTTTCCTTCAGGGCGGTGCTTCAACACAGTTTGCTATGGTTCCTCTTAACCTTATGAATAAAAGCAACAAAGCTGAATATGTTAAAACAGGTCAGTGTTCAAAAAAGGCTATTGAAGAAGCACAGAAATACGGCAAAGTAAATGTAGTTGCTTCATCAGAAGATAAGGTTTTCAACTACATCCCTGAGCTTGACCCAGCAAAGTTTGATAAGGAAGCAGACTACTTCCACCTTACACTTAACAACACTATCTACGGCACACATATTCCTGACAGCAGAATTCCTGATACAAACGGAGTTCCAATCGTAGGCGATATGAGTTCAAACATCCTTGCCGAAAGATATGATA
>JAFYQL010000194.1 GCA_017547125.1 Bacillota bacterium | reverse complement strand
TCCGCTTATGACTGTGGGGCATATAAAGAACAAAAAATATATAAAAGACCACCCAGAATGTGAAAAGTGATATATTATATAGAAGAAACAGGTATAAAAGTACAGTTTTAGGCTGTACTTTTTACATTTTGTACAGTAAAATATGAAACAGACTTAAGTGAAGAATGCTATACAATATGTAGGAAATTATTGTACAAAGTTTTCTATATATTTGATGCGTTTTGGGAGATGGAAAAATGCCGAAAGAGGTATTATCACTCTTTTTAAGTGGGTTTTATGTGTAGTTTGTATAGAAATGGCTTTAAAAAAATTGAAAATTTAGTCAAGTTTTTACGAATTTTTCTTAAAAAAATTCTTGCCAAATTGATGATGTTAGTGTATAATTTTCAGTGTTGTGACATAGAGCGATGAAACGGAGGTTGCCTAGCCTAAAAGAATTAGGTGAGGGTTTTCCGCGGAGCGATGTCCAGTTCAAGAAACCGGGCGACAAGGTCACTGTACTGAATATGTGGGTTAAAAAGTCTGAGAACAGACTTTGTGTGTCTTTGAGAGTTGCGACACACCCGGATAAGTGTGCAGTCACCACTTGTCGTGCTGAAGGTAAAAGTACGAAAAGGAGGGGACTTTTTTTATGGCTAACCAGAAAATTAGAATCAGTCTTAAAGCTTACGATCACAAATTAATCGATCAGTCAGCAATGCAGATCATCGAAACTGCAAAGAAAACAGGAGCTCAGATCAGTGGACCTATTCCACTTCCTACAAAGAAGGAAGTAGTAACAATCCTCAGAGCTGTTCACAAGTACAAAGACTCTAGAGAACAGTTTGAAATGAGAACTCACAAAAGATTGATTGATATCATCATGCCAACAGCTAAAACAGCAGATGCAATCAGCAGACTTGACTTACCAGCTGGTGTTGATATCACAGTAAAAATTATGTAATTTTTCCAAACAAAATGGTTTATATATAAGGGAAACGTATACGAAACTTGATATAAACTAGAATGATTACCCTGAGGAGAGGGAAGAACAGAACCGCTATTATCCGAAAGGGCAATCCGCTGTAGAAAATCAGGAGGTGCGAAAAGATGAAAAAAGCTATTATAGCTCAGAAAATCGGTATGACACAGGTTTTCAGCGAAACAGGTAATCTTATCCCTGTAACTGTTCTTGAAGCTGGCCCATGTGTTGTAGTACAGAAGAAAACAGTTGAAAACGACGGTTATTCAGCAATCCAGGTAGGTTTCGGTACTAAAAAGGAAAGCAGAGTAAACAAACCTGAAGCAGGTCACCTTGCTAAAGCAGGTCTTACAACAGTTAAAGTATTAAAAGAATTCAGACTTGAAGATGCAGCTAACTTCGAAGTTGGTGCTGAAATCAAGGCAGACGTATTCGCAACAGGCGATAGAGTAGACGTAAGCGGTGTATCAAAAGGTAAAGGTTACGCAGGCGTAATCAAGAGACACGGCTTCCACAGAGGTCCTGAAACTCACGGTTCAAAGAGCCACAGAGTAACAGGTTCAATGAGCTCAGCTACTACACCAGGTAGAGTTAAAAAAGGTAAGAGAATGGCTGGTCAGATGGGTAATGTAAACGTAACAGTTCAGAACCTTGAAATCGTAAGCGCAGACGCTGAAAAGAACCTCATCCTTATCAAAGGCGCTGTACCAGGTCCTAAGGGCTCAATTTTAGTAATCAAAGACAGCGTAAAGGCTTAATTAAACTTTACGAAAGGAGGATTTGAACATGGCAGATGTTAAAGTATACAACATGAGCGGCGCTGAGGTTGGTACAATTAACCTTAACGACGAAATTTTCGGTATAGATGTAAACGAACACGCTATGCACTTAGCAGTTGTTCAGTACCTTGCAAACCAGAGACAGGGTACACAGAGCGCAAAAACACGCGCTGAAGTAAGCGGCGGCGGTAGAAAACCATGGAGACAGAAAGGTACAGGCCGTGCAAGACAGGGCTCAATCCGTTCACCACAGTGGACAGGCGGTGGCGTAGTATTCGCTCCAAAGCCAAGAGATTACTCATTCAAACTCAACAAGAAGTTAAAGAGAGTTGCTCTTAAATCAGCTCTTACAACAAAAGCAGTTGAAAACAAAATCATCGTAGTTGATGAACTTACACTTGAAACAGTAAAAACAAAGGAAATGGCTAAAGTTCTTACAAATATCAATGCAGGTCAGGCCCTCATTGTTATGGACGGTTCAAACAAAAACGTAATGCTTTCAGCTAGAAACATTCCTGAAGTTAAAACAGCAGCTGTAAACACAATCAACTTTTACGACTTATTAAAATACAACACTTTAGTTATGACTAAAGAAGCAGTAGCAAAAATTGAGGAGGTGTACGCATTATGGCAGATCTTAAATATTATGACGTTATACTTAAACCTGTAATCACAGAAGCTAGTATGGCAGTTCTTGAAGACAAGAAATACACATTCTTAGTACACCCAACAGCAACAAAGGCTCAGATCGCAGATGCTGTAGAAAAAATGTTTGACGGCGCTAAAGTAGAATCAGTTAACACAATGAACTACGCTGGCAAAGGCAAAAGAAGAGGCATGATCGAAGGCAAAACAGCTAAGAAGAAAAAAGCAGTTGTTAAACTTACAGCTGACAGCAAAGAAATCGAACTTTTCATGGGTATGTAATTAATACCCCAAACATAGATACACACGGAAACGTGTAGAGAACAGATTCGTACTATTTGAAAGGAGTGGAAAAAATGGGCATTAAGAGATATAAGCCTTATACACCTTCAAGAAGACACATGAGCGTGTCAACATTCGAAGAAATCACAAAATCAACTCCTGAGAAGAGCCTCGTTGTTCACCTTAAGAAAACAGCAGGCAGAAATAATCAGGGTAAATTAACAGTTCGTCACCACGGCGGCGGCGCAAAAATCAAATACAGACTTATCGACTTTAAGAGAAATAAAGACGGTATCCCTGCAACAGTAAAAGCAATCGAATACGATCCAAACAGAACAGCAAACATTGCTCTTATCGTATACGCAGACGGCGTAAAGAGCTACATTCTTGCTCCTAACGGATTAAAAGTTGGCGACAAGATTATGAACGGTCCAGAAGCTGAAGTTCGTACAGGTAACGCACTTCCAATGAGACTTATTCCAATCGGCGCTAGCATTCACAATATTGAAATGAAGCCAGGCAAAGGCGCACAGCTTGTTCGTGCAGCTGGTAACGTAGCTCAGCTTATGGCTAAAGAAGGTAAGTATGCAACAGTTAAACTTCCTTCAGGCGAAATGAGATTACTCCCTATCGACTGTCGCGCTACAATCGGTCAGGTTGGCAACGCAGATCATGAGCTTGTACACATCGGTAAAGCTGGTAGAAAACGTCACATGGGTATCAGACCTACAGTAAGAGGTTCTGTAATGAACCCTAACGACCATCCACACGGTGGTGGTGAAGGTAGATCACCAATCGGTCGTCCATCTCCAATGACACCATGGGGTAAACCAGCACTTGGTTACAAGACAAGAAAGAAACACAAAGCTTCAAGCAAGCTCATCATTCGTGGTAGAGACTAATTTTGCAGCTTAGCATTTGAGAATTCAAGGAGGATTAAAATATGAGCAGATCACTCAAAAAGGGACCTTTCGCTGATGAACATCTTCTTAAGAAAATCGACGCCCTCAACGAAGAAGGCAAGAAAGAAGTTGTTAAGACATGGTCTCGTCGTTCAACAATTTATCCTGACATGATCGGTCATACAATCGCAGTTCACAATGGTAAAACACATGTACCTGTATATGTTACAGAAGACATGGTTGGCCACAAACTTGGTGAATTCGCTTTAACAAGAACATACAGAGGTCACGGTAAGGACGCTGAAAAGAAATCAAGAGTAAGATAATAGTTTCGGAAGGAGGGTTTGGTTGTCATGGCAAAAGGACATAGAAGCCAAATTAAAAGAGAAAGAAATATAGCAACAAAAGATAACAGACCACAGGCAACTGCAAAATATGTTGGTATTCCTGCTTCTAAAGCTAAAATCGTTTTAGATCAGATTAAAGGCAAGGATGCTGTAACAGCAGAAGCTATGCTTAAATATAACCCAAGACTTGCAGCAGAAATTTGTGGCAAAGTTTTACACTCAGCTATCGCAAATGCAGAAAACAATTTAGGTATGGATGTCAGCAAATTATATGTTGAAGATGTTCAGGCTGGCCAGGCTCCAGTGATGAAGAGAATTCGTCCAAGAGGTAAAGGCAGCGCTAACAGAATTCTTAAGAGAACATGTCATATATCCATCATCCTCAATGAGAGATAAGGGAGGTTCACAATGGGACAGAAAGTTAATCCACATGGCTTAAGAGTTGGCATCATCAAAGATTGGGATACTAAATGGTACGCTGAAAAGGATTTTGCTGACTACTTAGTTGAAGACGTAAAAATCAGAAAATTTATTAAGAAAAAATTATTCGCTTCAGGCGTTTCAAAAATTGCTATCGAAAGAACAACAGATAAAGTTAAGGTAACTGTATTTACAGCAAAACCTGGTATCGTTATCGGTAGAAACGGTGCAGCAATTGAAGAACTCAGAAGTGAAGTTCAGAAGATGTCAAACCACAAGGTAAGCATCAATATCGAAGAAATCAAGAGACCAGAACTTGATAGCCAGCTTGTTGCAGAAAACATTGCACAGCAGCTTGAAAACCGTGTTACATTCCGTCGTGCTATGAAGCAGGCTATGGGTAGAACAATGAAGTTCGGTGCTCAGGGTATCAAAACATCATGCAGCGGCCGTCTTGGTGGTGCTGACATGGCAAGAACAGAAACATATCATGAAGGAACAATTCCACTTCAGACACTTCGTGCTAACATTGACTATGGTTTTGCAGAAGCAGACACAACATACGGCAAAGTTGGTATCAAAGTATGGATCTACAAGGGTGAAGTTCTTCCTGTTAAAGCAGTTAAGAGAGAAGGAGGCGCTGAATAATGTTAATGCCTAAAAGAGTAAAAAGACGTAAACAGTTCAGAGGCAGACTTAAAGGTAAAGCCCTCAGAGGAAATACAATTACACATGGCGAATTTGGTATCATGGCTATGGAACCAAGCTGGGTAACATCAAGACAGATTGAAGCTGCCCGTATCGCGATGACAAGATATATCAAACGTGGTGGTAAAGTTTGGATCAAGATTTTCCCAGACAAACCAATTACAGCAAAACCTGCTGAAACTCGTATGGGTTCTGGTAAAGGTTCACCAGAATACTGGGTAGCAGTAGTTAAACCAGGCAGAGTAATGTTCGAAATTGGCGGCGTAGCAGAAGAAACAGCTAGAGAAGCTTTAAGACTTGCTATTCACAAGCTTCCAATTAAATGTAAGATCGTTTCTCGCGCAGAAATGGAAGGTGAAGCAAATGAAAACTAAAGCATATATCGATACTTTAAAGAACAAGTCAGTTGATGAATTAAACAAAGACCTCGTTTCTGCGAAGAAAGAGTTATTCAACCTTAGATTCCAGAATGCTACCAACCAGTTAGACAATACTGCAAGAATCAACGAGGTTCGCAAGAACATTGCAAGA
This sequence comes from Bacillota bacterium, assembly GCA_017547125.1. Taxonomy (GTDB): domain Bacteria; phylum Bacillota; class Clostridia; order Lachnospirales; family Anaerotignaceae; genus HGM11808. The sequence continues at coordinate 6,155 of JAFYQL010000194.1, read as the reverse complement.
ATTCAGACAATAATTACACAGAAAAACAATCAGTAATTTATGAAAGGAGGCAATCCTTGTGGAAGAAAGAAACCTTCGTAAAACAAGAATTGGCAAGGTAGTAAGCGACAAGATGGACAAAACTATCGTTGTTGCTGTTGAAGATAGAGTTAAACATCCACTTTATGGTAAAATCGTAGACAGAACTTATAAGCTTAAAGCTCATGACGAAAACAACGAATGCCAGATCGGCGACCGCGTTAAAGTTATGGAAACAAGACCACTCTCAAAAGATAAGAGATGGAGACTTGTAGAAATCATCGAAAAAGCTAAATAATTCTGTTGCGGAAGGAGGAAATAGCATGGTTCAGCAGGAAACCAGATTAAAAGTAGCAGACAATTCAGGTGCTAAAGAACTTCTCTGCATTAGAGTTTTAGGTGGCTCAACAAGAAGATATGCAGGAGTTGGCGATATAATCGTAGCTAGCGTTAAAGAAGCAACACCAGGCGGCGTTGTTAAGAAAGGTGACGTTGTTAAGGCTGTTGTAGTAAGAACAGTAAAACCAGTTGGCAGAGCTGACGGTTCATACATCAAGTTCGACGAAAACGCTGCTGTTATCATCAAAGATGACAAAAACCCAAGAGGTACTCGTATATTTGGACCAGTAGCAAGAGAACTTAGAGAAAAGCAGTTCATGAAGATCCTTTCTCTTGCTCCTGAAGTATTATAAGGAGGCAGTGTCAAATGGCAACTACTAAATTAAAAAAAGGCGATAACGTAGTTATCATTGCCGGCAAAGACAAAGGCAAACAGGGTACAATCCTTGTTGTAGATAGAAAAAGTGGCAGAGTAAAAGTTGAAGGCGCTAACATGGTGTCAAAACACACAAAGCCAAACATGGCTAATCAGCAGGGCGGCATCATCAAAATGGAAGGTTTCATGGACGCATCAAACGTAATGTACCTTCACAATGGTAAAGCTACAAGATTAGGTGCTAAGATTGAAAACGGTAAAAAAGTAAGAGTAGCTAAGTCAACAGGCGAAGTTATCGACTAATTCCGGAAAGGAGGCAATAAATAGTGAACAGATTAAGAGAATTTTACGAAGCAGAAATCGTAGAAGCAATGACTAAAAAGTTTTCATATACAAACGTAATGGCAGTTCCAAAGCTCGAAAAGATCGTTATTAACATGGGCGTTGGTGAAGCTAAAGAAAATGCAAAAGTTCTTGACGGCGCTGTTAAAGACCTTACAATCATTTCCGGTCAGAAGCCGCTTGTTACAAAAGCTAAAAAATCAGTTGCAGCGTTCAAACTTAGAGCAGGTATGCCAATCGGCTGCAAAGTAACACTTAGAGGCGACAGAATGTATGAGTTCGCAGACAGACTCATCAACATCGCTCTCCCACGTGTTCGTGACTTCAGAGGTGTTAAAGCTAACTCATTCGATGGTAGAGGTAACTACACAATGGGTATCAAAGAACAGCTTATCTTCCCTGAAATCGAATATGATAAAGTAGACAAAATCAGAGGCATGGATATCGTATTTGTAACAACTGCTAACACAGATGAAGAAGGCAGAGAGTTATTAAGATTATTCGGTATGCCATTCGAAAAATAAGGAGGAAGAGAAAATGGCTAAGAGATCAATGGTTGTAAAGCAGGAAAGAGAACCTAAGTTTTCAACAAGAGCTTACACACGTTGCAGAGTTTGCGGCAGACCACATGCTGTACTCAAAAAATTCGGAATTTGCCGTATTTGCTTCCGTGAATTAGCATACAAAGGTCAGATCCCGGGAGTTAAGAAAGCAAGCTGGTAATTCGGAAAGGAGGACAACACAATGTCAATGAGCGACCCAATCGCAGATATGCTCACTAGAATCAGAAACAGTAACACAGCTAAACACGACACAGTAGATGTTCCTGTTTCAAAGATCAAAAAAGCAATCGCTGATATTTTAACAAATGAAGGTTATATCAAAGGCTACGAACTCATCGAAGATGGCGTTAAGAGCACAATGAGAATAACATTAAAATATGGTAAAGATAAAAACGAAAAAGTAATCACAGGTATTAAGAAAATTTCTAAGCCAGGTCTTAGAGTATTTGCTGGTAAAGATGAACTTCCTAAAGTATTAGGTGGTCTCGGTACTGCAATTATCTCAACTAGCCAGGGTATCATGACTGATAAAGAAGCTAGAGAAAAAGGCATCGGTGGCGAAGTAATCGCTTTCGTTTGGTAATTAGTTTATAGTTTAGAGATAATATTTAGGAGGTGCAGACCATGTCAAGAATTGGTAAATTACCTATTACTGTACCAGCTGGTGTAGAAGTTACAGTTGCTGAAGGCAACCTTGTAACAGTAAAAGGTCCAAAGGGTACATTAACTCGTAAATTAGCAGATGACATGAACATCGCAGTTGAAGCAGGCGTTATCACAGTAACAAGACCTAGCGACTTAAAAAGACACAGAGCTCTTCACGGCTTAACAAGAACACTTATTTTCAACATGGTTGAAGGTGTTACAAAAGGCTACGAAAAAGTTCTTGAAATTAACGGTGTAGGTTACAGAGCAGCTAAAGCTGGTAACAAACTTACATTAACACTTGGCTATTCACATCCTGTTGAAATGATCGACCCAGAAGGCGTTGAAACAGTTGTTGAAGGTACAAACAAAATTACTGTAAAAGGTATTGACAAAGAAAAAGTTGGACAGTTTGCAGCTGAAATCAGAACAAAACGTCCACCAGAACCATACAAGGGCAAAGGCATTAAATATGCTGATGAACATATTAGACGTAAAGTTGGTAAGACCGGTAAGAAGTAATTAATTCTTAATTGGCTAACTAAGCATCTGAGCACAAAACTTCAAAACGAAGTTTTGTGGCAGAAGGTGCGGAATTCAATCTACTTATATCGGAAAGTGACTAATTTTTAGAAAGGCGTGAAAGTAAATGATTAATAAGCCATCACGTGCAGAAGCCCGTATCAAACGTCATTACAGAATTCGTAATAGAGTAAAAGGCACTGCACAGACACCTAGATTAGCTGTGTTCAGATCAAACAAACATATGTATGCACAGCTTATTGACGACGTAGCAGGCGTTACACTTGCAGCTGCATCAACAATGGAAGCAGAAATCGCAGGTAAATTAGAATCAACATCAAACATTGAAGCAGCTCAGGCTGTAGGTGAAGCTATTGCTAAAAAAGCTATTGAAAAGGGTATCACTGAAGTTGTATTTGACAGAGGCGGTTACATCTATCATGGTAAAGTTGCAGCATTAGCTGAAGCTGCAAGAGAAGCTGGCTTACAGTTCTAAGCAAGGGAGGATAAAGACATTATGAAAAGAATCGATCCAAGTACACTCGATCTTAAAGATAAAGTCGTAAACATCAACCGTGTTACAAAGACTGTTAAAGGCGGCCGTACAATGAGATTTGCAGCTCTCGTAGTAGTTGGTGACGGTAATGGTCATGTTGGATGCGGTACAGGTAAAGCAGCAGAAATTCCTGATGCAATCCGTAAAGGTAAAGAAGACGCTATGAAGAACCTTATCTACGTTGAAAGAAATGACGTAGACAGCATCTATCATGAAATCGTTGGTGAATACGGTAGCGCAAGCGTTAAGCTTATGCCAGCTGTAGAAGGTACTGGTGTAATTTCAGGTGGCCCAGCTCGTGCCGTACTTGAACTTGCAGGTATCAGAAACATCAGAACAAAATCTTTAGGTTCAAACAACAAGAGAAACGTAGTTAGCGCAACAATCGAAGGTCTTGCTCGTGCAACAACACCTGAAAGAGTAGCTCAGCTTCGTGGTAAATCAGTAGAAGAGATCTTAGGTTAAGGAGGATATAACAATGGCAGAACTTAAAATTACATTGGTAAAATCCACTATCGGATCTATTCCAAAACACAAGAAAATCGTTCAGGCTTTAGGCCTTAAGAAAACAAACGCAAGCGTAATCCAGCAGGATAACGCTGCTACAAGAGGTATGATCGCTAAGGTTAGCCATCTTGTAAAAGTAGAAGAAATTTAATTGACAGGAGGTGCCAAAATGAACTTAGGCGAATTAAGACCAGCTGAAGGCTCAAACGCAAAAGCGTGGAGAAGAGGTAGAGGTCATGCTTCAGGCAACGGTAAAACAGCAGGTAGAGGTCACAAAGGTCAGGGTGCTCGTTCAGGATCAGGCGGTAAGGCTGGTTTCGAAGGCGGCCAGATGCCACTCTACAGAAGACTTCCTAAGAGAGGTTTCACATGCAGAAACAGCAAAGAAATCATCGGCATCAATGTTCATGCATTAAATGTATTTGACAACGATGCAGTTGTAGATGTAGATGCATTAATGGAAGTAGGTTTAGTTTCAAATCCAAGAGACGGCGTTAAGATTCTTGGCGTTGGCGAACTTGAAAAGAAACTTACAGTTAAAGGCTGTACATTCTCAAAAACAGCTATCGAAAAAATAGAAGCGGCAGGCGGAAAAGCTGAGGTGATGTAATGTTTAAGTTATTTGCCAACGCATGGAAGGTAGAAGATGTAAGAAAGAAACTTCTTTACACTTTGATGATTCTTGCAGTTGTAAGACTTGGATGTCACATCGCTATACCTGGTATTGATTTCGTAGCTGTACAGCAGAACATCAATGCATATTCTTCAGGTACACTTTACAGTCTCATTGCTGGCGGTTACAATTCTAACTGGTCAATTTTTGCAATGGGTATTGGTCCTTACATTACAGCTTCTATCATTATGCAGCTTTTAACAGTTGCAATACCTAAGTTTGAACAGCTTAGCAAAGAAGGACAGGAAGGCAGAAAGAAGTTAGGTGTTTATACAAGATACCTTACAGTAATCCTTTCAACAATTCAGGCTATCGGTATTACAAGAAGCTACAGTGCTATGTTCGTAGCAGACTCAATGGTACTTTATATTGCATCAGTTATTTCACTTGTAGCTGGTTCAATCTTTATCATGTGGCTTGCAGAACAGATCACTGCAAAAGGAATTTCAAACGGTTCATCAATGATTATTTTTGTTAACATTATTTCAAACCTTCCAGCAGGTATTCAGTCAATTGTATACTTTGCTCAGGGCGGCGAAATCATGGTTGGCATTGCAAAGATTGCTGTTATGATTGCAATTCTTCTTCTTGATGTAATCTTTATTGTATTCCTTCATGATGGTGAAAGAAGAATTCCTGTACACTATTCTTCAAAAATGTTAGGTCGTAACGCTGCAGGCGGAAGATCTTCATATATGCCGGTTAAAGTAAATACAGCAGGTGTTATCTCAATTATCTTTGCGATTTCACTTCTTCAGTTCCCACAGCAGATCAGCATGTTCTTCAACACTGGTGCAACAATGCAGAAAGTTATATCAGTGCTCAGAATGACACATCCTGTAGGTGCGGCACTCTATGTTGTACTTATTTTCCTTTTCTCATATTTCTATGTATCAATCGTTATCAATCCTAACGAAATCGCAGAAAATATGAAAAAGAGCGGCGGTTTTGTTCCAGGTATCAGACCTGGTCAGCCAACAAGTGCACATATTACTAAAGTAGTAAACAAAGTTACATTCTTTGGTGCAATCTTCTATGCGGTAATCGCATTTGTACCAATCGTACTTGAGTGGATACTTGGTATTAACGTAGGATTTGGTGGTACAACACTTGTTATCGTAGTAGGTGTTTGTCTTGATATCGTTAAGAATATCGAAAGCCAGCTCCTTATGCGTCACTACAAAGGTTTTTTAAACAAATAATGTTTTGACTTATGGGAAATGTTAGGACATTTCCCATAATCTCGTTTATAGAGAGAGAGGGAAAACAGATGAAGTTAGTACTTATCGGTGCTCCAGCAGCAGGAAAAGGAACACAGGCTAGAAAAATCATCGAAAAATATTCTTTAGGTTATATCTCAACAGGTGATATGCTTAGAGCAGAAGTAGCTAAAGAATCTGAACTTGGTCTTCAGATAAAAGCTGTAATGGCTTCTGGTGGTCTTGTTTCAGACGAAATGATTGTTTCTATTGTAAAGGAAAGAATCAAAGAAGATGACTGCAAAAATGGATTTCTTTTAGATGGTTTCCCAAGAACAGTTGTTCAGGCTGAAAAGCTTGACGAAATCGGCGGTATTGACAAAGCTGTTTACATCAATTGTTCAGATGATGTTAT
>JAFYQL010000017.1 GCA_017547125.1 Bacillota bacterium | reverse complement strand
TGTTATCCATATTTCTTATACCGCCGGTAAGTATAAGCTTTTCCTTTGCTCGTGTAAGCGCTACATAAAGCACTCGCATTTCTTCTTCAAGCATTTCCTGCTTAACTCTCTGACCGATAACAGTCTTTGCTATAGTCTTGCGTGATGTTCTCATTACACTGTCCACGCAGTCGCATGCAATACCTGTTTTGTTATGAATAATGTAGTTTTCCTGGATATCTGAAAGATTGAACTTTCTTCCAAGACCGCTGACAAATACAAACGGAAACTCAAGACCTTTGCTCTTATGTATGGTCATAATTCGCACTACATTTTCATTTTCGTTAAGTATCTTTGCTTCGCCGGTTTCGATGGCGTTTTTCTCTATCTTTTCGATATAGTTTATAAAGTCAAAGAGACTCTTAACCCCTGCCTGAGATACTGTTTCAGCCCTTTCAAGCAGAAGATTTAGATTTGCCTGCTTTATGCTTCCGTCTGGAAGAGCACCAGTATAGTCGTAGTATCCTGTTTCGGTATAAATTCTCCAGAGAAGTTCACGCACTGTTATAAACGGAGAAATCTTTTTCCAGCTTTCAGTATCATTAATAAATGCATTAAGTTTGCTTTTTATTTCTTCATTTTCGCCATTTTCAGCATATTCATATACATTTTCAATAAAGTTATCTCTTGAGAAAGATATCTTTATTTCCGCAAGCTCATTGTCTGTTACACCGTAGATATAACTCTTAAGCACGGCAATAACAGGAATATCCTGATATGAGTTGTCGATTACCTTAAGAAGAGAAACTACAAGTGCAATTTCTTTTTTGTCAAAATATCCTCCGTCACTGCCAGTAAAAACAGGTATTGAAAACTTTTCAAAAACCTCTTCTGCGGCTACAGACCAGGCCTTTGCGGCACGAAGTAAAACTACAATATCGCTGTATCGTATTTTACGATACTGTCTTGTCTTTTTGTCAAGCACAGGAAAGCCTTCTTCAATAAGTTCATTTATTCTAGATGCAACAAATGTAAGTTCCTTCTGTGCTGATGTAAATTCTTCTTCGTTTTCATCTTCGTAGGCAGACTCAGTGCTTAAATCAATGATGTTAAGCTCTGTGTCATAAAATGCTTCTTCCGAATTGTTTTCAGGGAACTGAGCGCCATAATAAAGTGCCTCTTTATCATTGTAAACAAGGCCGCCATTTTCAGGGGTCATAAGGCGTTTAAAAACATAGTTTATACTGTCCAGAACGTTTCTTCTGCTTCGGAAGTTTTTTGAAAGGTAAATAATTTCACTATTTTTATCGCCTTCAAGGTTATTTATCTTGCCAAGGAATATATCAGGGTCTGCCTGGCGGAAACGATAAATACTCTGTTTAACGTCGCCAACCATAAATCTGTTGGCTTCATTTTGTCCGCGTCCTGCAAGCGCATTAAGCATCATTTCCTGCACAGCATTACTGTCCTGATATTCATCAGTCATTATTTCGTAAAAGTTTTTCTGAAGTTCAAAGGCCTCTTCAGATATTTTGTATGTGCCCTTTTCTTCGTCAAAATCGTAAAGCACCTTAATTGTAAGATGTTCAAGGTCATTAAAGTCTACGATTGTCTTTTCTTTCTTAAGAGCAGTGTAGATTTCATCAAACCTTGTAACACACTTATAAAGTCCTTTAAGCTGAGGTGCACAGAAACGTATGTCTTCGCTCATTTCGTCAAATGTACGGAAGAAGAAACGATTCTTTATTTTTTCAATGTCCTTTTTAACTTCCTCACGAAGATTTTTTGAATCTTTTGCCCAGTCATCGTTGGTTGTTTTGGCTTTTCTTGCAAGTCGTGAAAACTCGAGAGTGTTAATAAGTGTCCATGCATAGTCATAGTTTCCTGTCTTAAAGTGAACAAGTACATCTTCTATCTGCTCAAGGTCATCTTCAAAGTTTGCATAGTATTCGTTTGGCACAAAATCCTTGGCATTTGCTATATTTCTGCATACACTTTCAAGCTCACTTATACAAGCAGAAATAAAAGCCTTGCCGAGAGGTGTTTCTTCAATTCCCTTATCCCCTATCTCATAGCTTTCAGCAGCTTCCTTAAGCCAGAAATATGGGAAAGGAAGGCTCTGAATTACTTCATATGTCTGAAGAAGTATTTTCTTAAGATTATCAAAATTGGTTTCATCCTTTACACTTTCCGCAAAGGCTATAAATTCACGGTCCTCTTCTTCAAACATTTCTTCAAGAACTTCGTCAACTGCCTCTGCCTTAAGTATCTTGCATTCACTGTCATCTGCAATACGTACTGATGCATCTATATTAAGCTTTACATAGTGGTTTTTGATAAGCTTTGTGCAGAAAGCGTGGAGAGTCATTATATTGGCTCTGTTAAGAAGAGAAAGCTGCTTCTGCAGATGTGCACTTTCAGGGTTAAGCGCAAGATTATCTGTAATAGCTGCAGATATTCTTTCCTTCATTTCGGCCGCAGCAGCATTTGTAAATGTAACAACAAGAAGATTGTCAACATCAACGCCAAGCTTCTCGT
>JAFYQL010000016.1 GCA_017547125.1 Bacillota bacterium | reverse complement strand
GCTTTCTGTTTCTTTGAAAGTTCATAATTTGCTTCAGCAATTTTTATACTTGGGTCATTGCTGAGTTTTGATAAAATAAAGCTGTCAATGCTTCTGTTAAGTTCCAACGGCTTATATTCAACACTATAATCAATAACATAGCCTTCCGGCTTATTAAGACCTATTGTTGTGGCAAAGCCATTATAAGCATTTTCAACTGCATGTCTTGTTTTTTCAAGATTTGCCTTATTTGCCGCAAGAGTAGCCTGTGCCGCAACAAGTTCATTATTGCTTATCATACCAAGGCTGTTTTTAATAACACTATGGCTATAGGCAACCTGCTCGTTGATGATGCTTATTTCCATCATTTCAAGGCCCTTATCTGCAATTATAAGGTTTGTAAAATATGTTTTTACAAGATACTCACAGCCAAGTTCAAGCATCTGTCTGTTGTATCTTTCTGTCTGCATGGCATTGTTCATAGTAACTGCATTAGAAAGAAGTGTGGCTCTCTGCTCTTTAAGAGTATAGCTATACTCCGGACCAAGCAAGTCCATCATAGCACTTGCTTCCCTAAGGCCTGCTTTTACAAGATCATAATTTTCTTCAAGCAAATTCATACTCTCATCAAAAGACGCAATTGTAGAATTGTTTTTGATAGCCATTTCAACAGCCTTATCATATGTTAAAACATATTTTTCTGTTTCGGCCGGCTGTGCTGCAAACACAGTGCTTGTGCACATAACTGCACACACTACACCCGCCACTATATTTCTAAATTTCATCTGGAATTACTCCCTTGATTAATCTTCGTCCTCTTCTTCTTCGTATGGGTTGTCGTTGTAAATTTTGTACTTGTATGTATTCTTTTCGCCGCTTCTTTCCATTACGTCAAATGTAAGTTCAGCTTTTTCCCAGTCAGGCTTAATATATTCAAACATAAGATAACCTTCTGTTCTTTCACTGTCTTTCTTGATCTTTGTAATGTAGCTTCTGCCCCACTGCTGATCCCATTTTGATGGAATTGGGTAAAGATCAACTTCGTTACCGTCAACAACAAGCTTAGCACTGCCATTTACGATAGTGAATGCTTTGCCTTTTGTTGATTTGTTGTAGCATGAAAGAGAAATCTTTGTTCTGTTAAGTTCTTTGTCGCACATAAATGCATTAACCTTAACTTCAAATTCGTCTTTAGCATACTTAACTGGCAGTTCTTCGTATGAGCCCTGTACTTTATCAGGGTCTGTTACATAGTATGGAACTTCAACTTCAACAACCTTTTCAACCACTTCAGGTTCAAGATCAATTGAAACCATTCTCTTTGCAGGGTCCCAGTTAACATCTGCATCAAGTGATTCGCCAACAAAACGTACAGGAAGGTATGTATAACCATTGTAGTTAAGCACCGGCTGATCGCTTGGTGATGCCACAACTTCACCATTAAATTTAAAGAATACATCATTAAGAACAGTTGCCTGTACCTTTGCATATGTTGCTGCCATTGCTGTTACAGAAACCATACACATAGCACCTGCCACAAAACCCATTGCTACGCCTTTATATTTTTTCATACAAAAAAGCCTCCATTCGTAAAGTTATTTGGCGTACATACATATATACGCATTTTTTTACAATTATATTGTACCTTTTTATATGGAAAAATACAATTACAATTTCCTTACAATGAAAAATATTATCTTGATATTATGCTTTTTAGCGGACAGCATCAGACTAATCTTTGAACTGCACAACCTGTTGAAGTGAGACTACAGGCTCACGGAAACAGGCAGTGTCCGGGGCGGAGAAGCACCGGCGCCCTTATCAAGCATTTTGCTCTGCAAAACGGTTATACCGCCGCCTTATCTGGCGGTGCATAATCAAGCGCGTGCGAACGCTTGTTGCTTTGCTACTTTCGCAACCGAAAGTAGATATAACTACACACAATAAAAAAAGGGAACCCCGAAGGGTTCCCCTGATTTAGCTTAAGTCAGTATTAACTTATTAATTAGAGATCTAATTAGTTAAGTGTAGCTGTCTTTGTAGCGTCATCCCAAGCGATCTTTTCATCGTTAAGGCCAAGAGCGTAACCAAGGTCTCTAAGTGGAAGGAATGTTCTGCCGCTTACGATAACTGGAGCTGCTGACATAGCAACTTCAACGCCGTTGATAACCATAACTTTTGAACCGATTGTCATGCTGATAACTCTCTGACCAAAGAAGATTGTTACTGTCTTTGTAGCGTCATCCCATTTAACGATAGCTGCATCTGAAAGTGCTTCAGCAACTGCTCTTACAGGGAGCATTGTGTAACCACCATCGATGAATGCTGGAACGTCAAGAGCGATAACTTTTGAACCAGCTGTCATTGTAGCTGCACCGATTGTAACTGCTACTTTTGTTGTGAATGTTGAATCATCCTGTTCTCTACCAGCTGTTACGATTGTTACGTAACCTTCGCAAACTGTGATTTCATCAACGTCGAAGTTGTCATTTGCATATTCTTCGTCGTTTTCGAATGCTACATCGTTCCATTTAACGAAGTCTTCGTTGTCATCATATTTAGCTGATACTTTAACAAGTGAAAGGTCATATTCACCAGCTGCAAGTGCTCTACCCATGTAAAGTTCGATACCGCTAATTCTGATAACTGCAGCTTCTTTGATTGATTCCTGTTTAACTGTGAACTGGATGTTACCTGCGTTTGTAAGTTTAACATCTTTGATCTTCATGTCGCCTTCTTCTACAGTTACTGTAGGTTTCTTTTCGAATGAGATACCTTCAAGTTCAAGTTCAACAACTTCGTTTCTTACCCAGAGACCTGCTTCAGCTTCTGTAACGATGATATCGCTAGCTGCTGTGTTTCTGTAGTCGATTACGAGTTCGTTTGTGTCAGCTTCTACAGCGAGCTTTGGAGCTACTGTAGCAACTACTACTGTCTGTGGTTCAGCGCCTGTAGCTGTACCTGAAAGTGTAACTTCTACGTCACCTTCGAAGTCAGCAGCAGCGATGATTTCGAACTGGAGCTGTTCGCTGATGTCGCCACCATCG
>JAFYQL010000193.1 GCA_017547125.1 Bacillota bacterium | reverse complement strand
GAAACGCCTTATGGCAACAAGAGGCTTTACTGCAGAGGATGAGCAGGGCAATATTATTATGCGTGCTGCTTCAAGATGGATGTTTATGGACCTTGAAGAAAGAAAACCTGTTTCTGTGCCAAAGGAAATGGAAGAAAAGTATTACAGCGGTCTTGGCTATGCCATTGAAGATGAAAAATACCGCCTTCCTAAAAACGAAAAAGAAGAGCCGGATTGTGTTATGGATGTGACAGTTACAAGAAGTATGACAGACTCAAATGCACATACCAACAATGTTGAGTATATAACATGGGCTATGGATAGTGTGCCTGACGAAATATACGATAATCTTGACGGATATGATGTAAAGGTTGTTTACAGAAAAGAAAGCTACCGCGGAGATAAACTGAAGGTAAAAACATACATCGAAGATTCAGGAGAAGAAAAACTTATCAACACATTCATTGTTTCAGCAGAAGATGAAAGTGTAGTGCATGCACAGATTTCGACATTATGGAGATAATAAAAAAGAGCAGCTCGTATGAGTTGCTCTTTTATTTTTATCTCTTGAATAATTTTGTTATGTAAGCAAGGTCTTCTGCAATTTTGTCTGTAAGCATATCGCTTGTGTATCTCCACTGCCAGTTGTCCTTTGCTTCACCTGGTGTGTTAAAACGTGCTTCAGCACCAAGACCAAGTACGTCCTGAAGAGGATATACGGCTCTGTCGGCACAGCTTGAAACAGCAAGACGAATCATATCCATTGATACGTTTTCGCCGCTTACGTTCATATAACGGCGGAAATAGTCCTTGTTGAAGTCTGCTGTGCTGTTGTACCAGCCAAGAGTTGTGTCGTTGTCGTGTGTGCCTGTGTACATAACGCAGTTTTTAACACAGTTGTGTGGAAGGTATGCGTTGTTTGGACTGTCGTCGAAGGCAAACTGAAGTATCTTCATACCAGGAAGACCGAGGTCGTCACGGAGCTTTTCAACCTTGTCTGTAATTATGCCAAGGTCTTCTGCAATAACAGGAAGTGAGCCCAGTTCTTTTTTGATAGCATTGAAAAGTTTTTTGCCCGGACCTTTTTTCCATTTTCCCACTGTGGCGTCTTTTGCGCCGAAAGGAATTGCATAGTTTGCTTCAAAGCCTCTGAAGTGGTCGATACGTACAATGTGGCAAAGCTTGAGAGTTGCTTTCATGCGGTTTATCCACCATGCAAAGCCTTCTGCCTCGTGTTCTTTCCACACATAAAGAGGATTGCCCCAAAGCTGGCCTGTTTTGCTGAAGTAATCAGGCGGAACACCTGCAACTTCTGTTGGGTAGCCCTTTGAAAGCTGGAAAAGATGCTGATTTGCCCAGGCATCAGCACTGTCAAAAGCAATAAAAATTGGGATGTCGCCGATTATTTCTATACCTTTTTCTTCGGCATATTTTTTAACCTTGTCCCACTGTTCAAAGAACTTGAACTGAACAAATTTGTAGAACTCTGTTTCATTTTTGAGAAGTTTTGCAATTCGGCTTAATGCCGCAGAATTTCTTTCCACAAGGTCTTTGTCCCAGGTTGCCCATACTGCACCGTAGTAGTAGTCATTCTGTACGTTTTCAGCAAGAACTTTTTCTGTTTCTTTTTTGAAAGCCTTGAATTCTGCACTTTCGCCTTCTTCCTTACGCTTTGCAATGTAGTGGTCTTTTATTGCTGCATAAAGAGCATAGTCATCAAGCCAGAATTTGTTTTCTTTGCAGAAGGATTTATATTTTTTGTTTGATATATCAAATTTTTCAAAAGCCTTTTTAAGAAGTGCAATTTTGAAAGGAATAACCTTGCCGTATTCTGTTTTTGTTTCGTCAAATTCAGGAATGTCGGCTAAATCTTCGTCTGTAAGAAGCTCGTCTTTTTTAAGTTCGTCCGGGCTGATTAAGAAATAATTGCCTGCAAAGGCTGAAAAACTCTGGTATGGAGAGTCGCCGAAGCTTGTAGGACAAAGGGGAAGAACCTGCCATATTTTCTGTCCGCCTTTTTCTAAAAAGTCAATGAAATCGTATGCAGATTTCCCAAGGTCGCCTATGCCGTACTTTGACGGAAAGCTTGTAGGGTGGGCAAGTATGCCGCATTTTCTTTCCTGCATCATAATATACCTCCTGTATATTCAAAATTTTTCAAAAATTACTATTTTTAATTTAGTATTTATAAAGCTATTTTACAGCAAAATAACATGGCAGTAAAATATTTTTTTATTCAGGAGGATGTTATGAAGAAACTGGCTATAATTACACTTGTTATTTCAAGTATTTTCTGTGGCTGTGCATCAAGAACTGCAGGAAATAACCTTGGCACTGCCGTGGACAGATACGATCAGTATTACACAACAAACGGATACCGCTATAATGACGGCTATATCTATGATAACGGCTATGGCTATACAAATGCATCAGGTACAAGATACGGCGATGACAGCGGTTTTGGCGGTGTAAACAGTGCAGACACTGTTTCGGGCGGATATATCGGCAGAGGAATTGCAGGAAAGTATTATGACAATTCGGTTTCAGTGCCGGCGGCATCAAGATAACAATTTTTGCAGTCATCTGTGCGGTGACTGCATACATATAGGTCAAATGTAAATTTCTGGTGCATTATAATGTAACATTTTTCTTAACAATTTGGGTTTTGGGTTGCTCTTACGGGCTTTATCTGTTAATATTATCGTTGGGTGATTATAGATTTTAGATGCATCTGCAAGGCAGGTGTGTTGGAAAATAGAGGTGAAACTTAAATGAGTTTATTGGAAAAAATCTTTGGTAACTACAGCGAAAAAGAAATTAAAAGAATAATGCCTAAGGTTAAGAAGATTGAAAGTCTTGAAGCGGAATACAAGGCTCTTTCAGACGAGGCTCTTAAGGCAAAAACTACTGAGTTTAAAGAAAGATATGCAAACGGCGAAAGCCTTGACGATTTGCTTCCAGAAGCATTTGCAGCAGTAAGAGAAGCAGCAGACCGTACTACAAACATGAGACCATTCCACGTTCAGCTTATTGGTGGTGTTATTCTTCACCAGGGCAGAATTGCGGAAATGAAAACAGGTGAAGGTAAAACACTTGTTGCCACAATGCCTGTATACCTTAATGCACTTACAGGAAAAGGTGTTCACGTTGTTACAGTTAACGACTATCTTGCAAAACGTGACTCACAGTGGATG
>JAFYQL010000192.1 GCA_017547125.1 Bacillota bacterium | reverse complement strand
GAAGAAAATGCCCTCGCATACGTGAATGAAGAAAAAGGCGTGCTTACTGTTCAGGAGGCAATAGACGGAGCAAAGGATATTGCCTGCGAAATAATAAGTGACGATGCAGATATAAGAAAAGAAATACGAAACGAAATAAGCCGTAATGGTTTTGTGGTTTCAAAAGCTGATGAAAAAAATAAGGCGGCAGACGAAAAGAAAGTTTACGAAATGTATTATGATTATACAGAGGCAGTTAAAACTGTTGCATCACATCGTGTGCTTGCTCTTAACAGAGGCGAAAACGAAGGCGTTCTTTCTGTAAAGATTGAGTGCGACAATGAAAAACTTCTTTCTGTTATCAGAAGAAGAGTTGTTAAGAAAAACAGCAATACTGCAGATATTCTTGAAGACGTTATTGCTGATAGCCTTAAGAGACTTATTTTCCCTGCAGTTGAAAGAGAAATAAGAAATTCTCTTACAGAAAATGCAGAAGAAAAAGCAGTGACTGTATTCGGAAAGAATCTTAAACAGCTTCTTATGCAGCCGCCTATCAAGGACAAGGTGGTTCTTGCTATCGACCCTGCATACAGAACAGGCTGCAAGATAGCAGTAATTGACAAAACAGGCAAGCCTCTTGAAACAGGTGTGGTTTATCCTACACCGCCTCAGAATAAAACAGAAGAAGCAAAGAAAAAACTTCTTTCTCTTATTGATAAATATGGCGTAGAACTTATTTCCATTGGTAACGGTACAGCATCACGTGAAAGTGAGCTTTTTACAGTGGAAATGATTAAGGAAAGCGGCAAAAATATAAATTATGTAATAGTAAATGAAGCAGGCGCATCTGTGTATTCAGCATCAAAATTAGGCGCAGAAGAATTTCCTGAATATGATGTTTCGCTTAGAAGTGCCGTTTCCATCGGACGCAGACTTCAGGACCCATTGGCTGAGCTTGTTAAGATTGACCCTAAATCAATTGGTGTTGGTCAGTATCAGCACGACATGAATCAGAAAACCCTTGGAGGAGCCCTTGGCGGTGTTGTGGAAGACTGTGTAAACTCTGTTGGTGTAGACCTTAACACTGCATCTCCGTCACTTCTCAGCTATGTTGCGGGTATAAGCAGTGCCGTAAGCAAAAACATACTTGCTTACCGTGAAGAAAACGGAAAATTCAGATCAAGAAAAGAGCTTCTTAAAGTGCCTAAACTTGGACCAAAGGCTTTTGAACAGTGTGCAGGTTTCCTCAGAATTTCAGAAAGCAAGGAAGTGCTTGATAACACCGGAGTTCACCCTGAAAGCTATGCTGCAGCAAAAGAAATTCTTAAGGCTGCGGGCTTTACAGAAGATGACCTCAGAAACAAAAAGGCTAAAGGCATAAAGGCTAAAATAGGCGATATCGAAAAGAAAGCAAAAGAACTTGGCATAGGTGTAATCACCTGCGAAGATATTATAAAAGAACTTGAAAAGCCGGGCAGAGACCCTAGAGAAGATATGCCGAAGCCTGTTTTAAGAAGCGACGTGCTTGAAATGAAAGACCTTAAGGAAGGCATGATTTTAAAGGGCACGGTAAGAAATGTAATTGACTTTGGTGTGTTTGTGGATATCGGTGTTCATCAGGACGGCCTTGTACACATATCACAGATTACAGACAGATTTATCAAGCATCCCCTTGATGCCGTAAGTGTTGGCGATATAGTTGACGTAAAGGTTATGAACGTGGATATGGCAAAGAAGAGAATTTCTCTTACAATGAAGCTTGGCGAAGAAAAATAAGGCTTTGAAAGGCTGAAATGTTGCCAAATAATATGATATATATTAAAATTAAATGTTAGTGATAATTTTAAATTTACGGGAGGAAACCATATGAACTGGGTAGAAGTATTTTGTGAAACTTCAATTGAAGGACTTGAAATAGTAAGCGGTCTTCTTTATGCAAGCGGCATCACAGGCCTTATGATTCAGGACGAAAGAGATTTTCAGGAGTTTCTTGAAAATCCTGACAGAGACTGGGACTATGTTGCAGATGAGCTTGTGGAAGAAAAGAACAATCTTAAAACAGGTATCACATTCTTTGTTTCAGACAATATGAATGGTCTTGAAATGCTTGCCGATATCAAAAACGGTCTTGCATCACTTGCAGAAAATGAAAAAGAATTTAACCTTGGCTCGCTTGAACTTTCAATGAAAAACGTTAAGGAAGAAGACTGGGCAAACAACTGGAAGAAATACTTCAAACCAATGCCTGTTGGCGAAAAGATTATGATCAAGCCAAGCTGGGAAGAGCTTACAGAAGCAACAGACAAGATTGTTCTTAAGATTGACCCGGGTCACATCTTTGGTACAGGTACACACGAAACAACACAGTGTTGTATCGAACATATTGAAAACTATGTAAAAGAAGGCGATAAGGTGCTTGATATCGGCTGCGGCAGCGGTATCCTTGGTATCGCATCACTTCTTCTTGGTGCAGGTTATGCAGATATGGTTGACATCGACCCTAATGCAGTTAAAATCGTTACAGAAAATGCAGTGCTCAACGATCTTCCTGAAGAAAAATACGAAGTTGTTGCAGGTAACATTCTTGATGACGAAAAGCTTTATGAAAAATACAGTGGAAAGAAATATGATGTTGTAGAAGCAAATATTGTTGCAGACATCATCATTGCACTTTCATCAATGGTTCCTGAATTTGTTAAGGATAACGGTATCTTCATCTGTTCAGGCATCATCAGCGAAAGACTTGAAGAAGTACTTGAAGCACTTGGCGAAAACAAATTTGAAATACTTGAAACTAAGAGAAGAAAAGACTGGTGTGCAGTTGCCACAAGATACATTGGGTAAGGTGATACTATGCCAAAATATTTTGTAACCCCGGATGCAGTAAAAGAAAACAGCATCGTTATTGAGGGTGAAGATGCGAAACACATAGGCACTGTTATGAGAGCAAAAGTGGGCGAAAAGCTTACAGTTTGCGACGGATACAACAGAGACTATGAATGTACAATTGAAGAAATTGAAAAAAACAAAGTGACTTTATCTATCGACTCATCAGCAGAATGTGATGTTGAGCCTGAGCTTAAGATTACACTTTTTCAGGCGCTTCCAAAGGCTGACAAGATGGAGCTTATACTTCAGAAATGCACAGAACTTGGTGTAACTGAATTTGTTCCTGTTGCTACAGAAAGAGCAGTTGTAAAGCTTGACAAAAAAGATAAGGCCAAGAAAACAGAAAGATGGCAGAAAATTGTTGAATCTGCGGCAAAGCAGAGCGGCAGAGGTGTTGTGCCAAAGGTGCAGGAGCCTGTAAGCTTTGCAGAGGCAGTAAAGATGGCATCACTTCTCGACGGAAGCATTATTCCTTATGAACTTGAAGAAGAAAACGGTCTTAAGGAGTTTGCAAAAGACTTTAAGGGCAAGACACTTGGTATATTTATAGGTCCTGAAGGTGGTTTTGCACAGAGTGAAGTTGAAAAATGTCTTGAAGCAGGCTTTAAGTCAATTACACTTGGCAAAAGAATTTTGAGAACTGAAACAGCCGGCATGGTTACAGCGGCTATACTTATTTACGAACTTGGATAATCGGAGAAAAAATGAAAGTTTATTTTGATAATGCAGCAAGTACAAAAATACTTCCTCAGGCGGCAGAAAAAATGGTTGAGGTAATGACAGAATATTATGCCAACCCAAGTGCATCAAGCATTATGGGTATGGAGGCAGACAATATCCTTAAAGCATCAGCCAAAACTCTTGCACGTCTTATAAATGCCAATGAAGGCGAAATATACTTCACATCAGGCGGCACAGAAGGAGACAACTGGGCGGTTTTTGGCACTGCAAAGGGATATAACAGAAGCGGTAAACACATTATTACAACTGTTATTGAACACCCTGCAGTTGCGCAGCCTTTCAAGCAGATGGAGGATATGGGGTATGAAGTAACGTATCTTCCTGTTGACGAAAAGGGCTATGTAAGTGCACAGAGTGTAAGGGATGCCGTAAGGGAAGATACTATACTTGTAAGCATAATACTTATAAATAACGAAATCGGCACAATTCAGAATGCGGAAGAAATAGGCAAAGCTATCAAGGAAAAAAACAGCAGTACGCTTTTTCATCTGGATGCAGTGCAGGCCTTCGGAAAGTATAAAATTGATGTTAAAAAGTTTAAGTGCGATATGCTTTCAGCAAGTGCGCATAAGTTTAACGGACCAAAAGGCGTGGGATTTTTCTATATGAAAAAAGGCCTTAAGGTGCGACCTGTACTTTTTGGCGGCGGTCAGCAGAATGGTCACAGACCAGGTACTGAAAACCCTGCAGGTGCAGCGGCTATGGCAGTTGCGGCGGAAGATGCATATAAGAATTATGAAGAAAGCACAAAGCATGTGTTTGCACTTAAAAAACACCTTGCAGACAGAATTCTGAACGAAATAAGTGACACTTTTGTTAACGGCGAAGATATTGAAAAGGCAAGCCCTTATGTGCTTAATATGGGCTTTAAGAACCTCAGAAGCGAAGTGCTTCTTCATGCACTTGAAGAAAAAGGCGTGGTTGTTTCTGCAGGCTCTGCGTGCAACAGCCGTAAGAAGGTTCAGAGCAGCGTGCTTGGTGCAATAGGCCTTGGCGATGACGATATTCAGGGCTCAATCAGATTCAGCTTTTCAAGATTCAACACTATTGAAGAGGCTGACTACTGCGTTGATGTTCTGAAGGAAACAGTGGCTTTTTTAAGAAGATTTAACAGAAAAAGATAATGGAGAAAACCATGGAAGAAAAAGTACTTATAGTTAAATACGGCGAAATAGCAATGCGCGGAAACAACAGAAAGCTTTTTGTTGGCCG
>JAFYQL010000015.1 GCA_017547125.1 Bacillota bacterium | reverse complement strand
GTACAGACTTCCTGCAGTTATAAAAGACATTATTGTTCAGCACCACGGAACAACACTTGTTAAGTACTTCTATATGAAGAGCTCGAAAGAAAAAATAGGTGACACAACACACGAAAGTGATTTCAGATATCCTGGCCCTATTCCGCAGAGCAAGGAAGCGGCAATTGTTATGCTTGCAGATACTGTTGAGGCGGCTGTACGAAGCAGTGCATCATCAGGCAAAACAATGGAAGAGATAGAAGCACTTATTGATAACCTTGTTAAAGATAAGCTTAATGACGGCCAGCTTAATGACTGCCGTCTTGACCTTAAAGAAATTGAGATTATCAAAAAATCCTTTATGAAGATGTTCAAGGGTATGTATCACGAAAGAATTGCTTATCCTAAGGCTGAAGACATAGAGGCTGCAAGACAGGCTGAAAAGCAGAGAGATGAAGGTGCAGAAAAATGACAGTATTGATTGACAACAGAGCAGAATGGGAATTTGACGAAAAGTTTGAAAAGCTTGTTAATGATGTGGCTGCCGAAAGTCTCAGATATGAAGACTTTGACAGTAATTGTGAAATAAGCCTTTCTTTCGTGACAAATGAAGAAATCCATTCTATAAACAAACAGTTCAGAAACATAGACAGACCTACGGATGTACTTAGTTTTCCGCTTCTTACATTTGAAGAAGATGAAGAAATGGAAAGAAATGAAAATGACGAAATAATGCTTGGCGACATTATTATATCTGTGGAAAGAGCAAGAGAGCAGGCTGAAGAGTATGGCCATAGCTTTGAAAGAGAAATTGCTTTTCTCACAGCCCACAGTATGCTCCATCTTCTGGGATATGACCATATGACAGAGGAAGAAGAAAAAGATATGTTTAAAAGACAGAAAGACATTTTGGACAACCTTGGAATCAGCAGATGAAAACGGAGGAAGCCTATGAAGAAGTTATTGATACCTGTAATTTGTTTAAGTCTCATTTTTACTGCATGTGGCAAAAATAAGACGGAGGAGCCGGCGGCATCATCAGCACCGCAGCAGGTGGAAGAAACCCCGGAATTTGAAGAACCGGAGGAAGAACCAGTTGAAATTGTTGAAGAAATTGACCCATACGAAGGTCTTGCACAGAGTCCTTTCACAGGGGAATATATAGATGAAAGTGTTGCAAATTTAAGACCGTTTGCAATTACAATAAACAACAACCACAAGGCTTTGCCGCAGAGTGGTATTGCTCAGGCGGAAATTATCTATGAAGTACCTGCCGAAGGTGAAATAACAAGAATGGTAGGCATTTTCCAGAATTTTGATGCGGAAAAGATTGGTCCTGTAAGAAGCTGCAGAGATTACTTTACATATTTTGCCCTTGATAATGGTGCAATTTATGTTCATCACGGCGGCAGCCCTACAGGATATGCTTCATTAACAAACAGAGGTATCGAAAACATCGACGGTATGAAGGACAAGGCTTTCTGGAGAGACCAGAAGAGACTTAACACTGCCGGAATGTACGAGCATAGCTCATATACAGATGCTGAAGGCATAAAGGCAAGTGCTGAAAGCAAAGGCTATGGCAGTGAAATGAAGGTTGAGCCTATGTTTTCTTTCTATGAAGAAGAAACAAAGCCAGGCGGCGAAAGAGCACCGCTTGTAACTATTCCTTATTCATACTATCAGATTTCACAGTTTGTATTTGATATTGAAACAGGACTTTACGAAAGATATCAGACAGACAAGCCTCAGATTGATGACCAGACAGGCGAAGTTGTTACTGCCAAAAACGTAATTATTCAGGAGGCTGAAATATACATAATTCCGGGAGATGATGCCGGCAGAAGAGAAGTTAGTCTTGTTGGAAGCGGCAAAGGCTACCTTGCAACAATGGGCGAGGCTATTCCTATTACATGGCAGAAAACTGCATATAATGCACCTACACAGTGGTTTGATGCTGACGGAAATGAGCTTAAGCTTAATGCGGGCAAAACATGGATTTGTGTTTGTCCGATAGGCGAAGACTATACTTTTGAATAAAAAGGAGATGGCATATGACAAATGAAGAACTTGTAAAAATGGCTGAAGAGGCAATGGAAAATGCCTACTCTCCTTATTCAAAATTCAAAGTTGGCGCTGCACTTGCTGCAGATGATGGCAGTGTTTACACAGGCTGCAACATCGAAAATTCTTCTTTCGGTGCAACTATCTGTGCTGAAAGAACAGCTATCGTCAAGGCAGTGAGCGAGGGCAAAAGAAAATTTGAAAAAATAGCCATTGTTTCATCATCAGGCGACACTACATATCCTTGCGGTATCTGCCGACAGGTTATGAGCGAGTTTATGATTGATGCTGAAGTGGTTTTTAAAGACAAAAATGGAAACATTATTGTGGAAAAGGTGAAAGATCTTATTCCTAAAAGTTTTGTTTTATGATAATTTAAAGAGGTGCGCTTTATGAAAAGCTGGGAAACTCTTGAGGGTGCATGCCTTAACTGTCAGAAATGCGACTTGTGGAAGACACGCAGAAATGTGGTTATAGGCAAGGGCAACAAAAATGCGGATATTATGTTTATAGGCGAAGGGCCGGGCGAACAGGAAGATATTCAGGGATATCCTTTTGTGGGGCCTGCAGGTCAGCTTCTTGACAGAATGCTGGCAGCAATAGATATGAGTATTGATGATGTTTATATTGCAAACATAGTCAAGTGCCGTCCGCCGTTAAATCGTGACCCGAAGGAAGAAGAGCAGCAGGCGTGCATCAATTACCTCAGATATCAGCTTAAACTGATAGAGCCTAAAATAATTGTTTGCCTCGGCAGAATTGCTGCAAAGGCTATAATTGACCCTGATTTCAGAATAACAAAGCAGAGAGGTCAGTGGGTAGAAAGAAAAGGCTACTGGATAACGGCTACATATCATCCTTCTGCGCTTTTAAGGGACGAGAGCAAAAAACGACCTGCGTGGGAGTATTTTAAAAGTATAAGGGATAAGTATAATCAGCTTAAAGGCTGATTTTTGGAAGGAGAAAATATTT
>JAFYQL010000191.1 GCA_017547125.1 Bacillota bacterium | reverse complement strand
TTTATTCAGCAACCCAATTATGCTTATTCTTGTATACGTTGTTGTTATCTTTGGTGCAATGTATATGTTCTCAATCAAACCACAGAAGAAGAGACAGGCAGAAATGGAAAAGATGAGAAATGAAATTCAGCCTGGCGATTCAGTACTTCTTGACACAGGTTTCTTCGGTACAGTTGTAGACGTAACAGCTGAATGCTACATTGTAGAATTTGGTACAAACAAGAGCATCAGAATCCCTGTTCTTAAACAGTCTGTATATGCTAAGAAAGAACCAAACCTTTCAAACAAAGAAGAAGAAGCTCCAGTACAGGAAAAGAAATCACTCTTCGGCGGCAAGAAAAAAGAAGAAGATAAATAATTTACAAAAATATTACAGCATATCTTTCGGTATGCTGTATTTTTTTGTTTTGCAAAAGGTATAAATGCCTTGACATAAAATACCAGGTGAACTACAATATATTGAGAAACCTTTGAAATAAAGGCTTTTTGTGGTGTCCGGAAATTCAAAAAGCAGTTTCCAGTACTTACCTCTAAAAATACGGAACAAATTATGCTACTATTGATTTGTAACAATTATGTAACAAATTCAAATAGTAAGGAGATTAAAATGAAAAAAACAATTTTATTATTAACAACAGCAATTATTACAGCAACAATGTCATTTACAGCTTTGGCAAATTGCTTTGTACCAACATCAACTACAACTGCAAACTGCGTTACACCAGTTGAAACAGTTCAGATTCAGCAGGATGAATATTATGCTTTTGAACAGAGAGTGTTTGAACTTATCAACGAAAAAAGAATTGAAGCAGGTGTTCCTGCACTTACATACAGCATTGAAGCAGACAAAGCTGCAGAAATACGAGTAAAAGAAGCATCAGTAAGCTTCAGCCACAGCAGACCTGACGGAAGTTCTTGTTTTACAGTGCTTGATGAGCTTGCAATTGATGACTATAGGTTTGCCGGCGAAAACCTTGCTGCAGGTTTTAAAACACCTGAAGGAGTAGTTGCAGGCTGGTTTGCATCAGAAGGCCACAAAGAAAATATGCTTTCAGCAGACTATAACAGAGTTGGTATCGGATGCTACAAGAGCGGCGACAGATACTACTGGTCACAGATGTTTTTAGGTTAATAGAAAATAAAACGTGTTTTGAAATTCAAGACACGTTTTTTTATTGAAAATTATTGTTTTTGTAGTATAATTATTTTTTGTTAAAGTAAAAAAAGACAAAGGAGGAGTTAGTATGGACTCATTATCAACACTTACACTTGCAGGTCTTGGAACTCTTTTGACAGCAACAGTTCTTCCTGCAATTGTAACATTTATTATTTGCATTATTGCAGCAAAAATCCTTTTATCATTCTTTGGAAAATTTGTTGAAAAAACACCGCTTGATAAAACACTCAAGAAATTTGCACTTTCAGTTGTAAAAATTCTTGTATACTTCATGGTAATTGTAATTATGGCTGACAAACTCGGCATCGAAGTTACATCACTTCTTGCTGTATTCTCTATGTTTGGTTTAGCTATATCTCTTTCAGTTCAGAATTCACTTTCAAACCTTGCTAACGGTGTGCTTATGATTATTGCAAAGCCATTTGTTGCTGGCGACTTTGTTGAAGCTGGCGGAGTTATGGGTGTAGTTAAAGAAGTTGGCTTTACACATACTGTTGTTGCAACACCAGATAACAAAATTATACATATTCCAAACAGTGAACTTGCAGGCGGCAAAATCATCAACTATTCTTCAGAAGAATTAAGAAGAGTTGACGCAAACTTTACTGCATCATACGACTGCAAAGTTGAAGATGTTAAAGCATCTCTCTTAAAGGCAGTTAAGGCAACAGATGTATTCCTTGATGATCCTGCAGTATTTATCAATGTATTTGCATACAATAGCAGCAACATCGAATACGTTGTAAGAGCATGGGTAAAATCAGCTGATTACTGGCCAGGCTATTTCGGTCTTATGGAAAATGTTAAGAAAGCATTTGACGAAGACGGTATCCAGATGACATATGACCATGTAAATGTACATATGATTAAAGATTGATTACTTTAAACCGTGGATTTTTCCGCGGTTTATTTTTTTGAAGTAAATTTGTGGAAAAAGAAAGAAAATGTATGTTAATTTACAATAATATACAGTCAAGTGTTTAGGCATGGTTTGAAATATTGTATTTGCATAACCTGAGTGGTATAATATACTCGTAAAAATACTCACTTTTGTGAAAAGGGAGATGCTTATGAAGATAGTAATTGTTGGCTGCGGCAACGTCGGAAGAACTTTGACTGAGCAGCTTAGCAGAGAAGGATATGACATAACTATTATAGATGAACAGGAGCAGCTTGTTAAAACCGTTTCAAATAGCTGTGACGTTATGGGTGTTGTTGGCAACGGTGCCAGCCTTGAGATTCAGCAGGAGGCAGGCGTTGATAAGGCGGATATGCTTATAGCCGTTACAAGAAGTGATGAGCGCAATCTTTTGTGTTGTCTTATAGCCAAAAAAGCAGGTGCAAAACACACTATAGCAAGAGTCAGCAATCCTGTTTATAGCCGTGAGGTTGAGTTTATACGTGAAGAACTTGGGCTTTCAATGGTTATCAATCCGCAGAGGGCTGCCGCAAGAGAAATTGAAAGACTTCTCAAGTTTCCGTCAGCACTTAAAATTGATGAATTTTCAAAAAGCCGTGTAGACCTTATAAACTACAGTGTCAATGAAGGTTCTCCGCTTTGCAATATGAAGCTTAAGGATATGCCTTCACAGATAGGTCGCGGTGTGCTTATTCCTGTGGTTGAAAGAGATGATGATGTAATTATTCCTGGCGGTGATTTTGAAATTAAACCAAAAGATGTTATATCTATTATCGGCAGCTCAGCAAAAACAGTTGAATTTTTTAGAAAACTTAAAGAACCTACATCCATAGTTAAAGATGTTATGATAGTTGGAGGCAGCAAAACCTGCTATTATCTTGCACAAAACCTCATTGAAATGGGTGTAAGCGTTAAGATTATAGAAAGAGATAAGGATACCTGTGATAAACTCAGCGAAATGCTTCCGCAGGCGCTTATTATCCACGGAGATGCCACTGACAGAGAACTTCTTATGGAAGAAGGCATAAGTCAGGTTCAGGCATTTATATCATTAACTAATATTGACGAAGAAAATGTCATGCTTACTCTTTTTGCAAAGAGTGTTTCAAAAGCAAAGCTTATAACAAAGGTTCATCGTGTGACATACGACAAGATTATAGATAACCTTGAAATAGGATCTGTTGTATACCCTAAAAATATTTCGGCCGAAATTATCATCAAGTATGTAAGGGCTATGGATAACTCTGATGAAAATAATATTGAATCGCTCTACAGACTTAATGAAAACAGAGTAGAAGCAATAGAATTTACTGTTCCTAAAGGTTCTCCTGTTGCAGGAAAGCAGCTTCTTGAACTTAGCATTAAGCCAAATATCATCATTGCCTGCATAACACATAACGGAAATGTTGTTATACCTAACGGCCAGAGTGTTATTCAGGAAGGCGACTCTGTAATTCTTGTTACTACAAACAAAGGCTTAAGTGACATCAAAGACATTTTAAGGTAGGTAATCTGTTATGAATTATTCGATGATATTTTATATACTCAGCAGTGTTCTTACCTTTGAAGGCATATTTTTGATTTTACCGTGCATTGTAGGTGCTTTATATGGCGAAAAAGAAAGCCTTGTATATCTTGCAGTTGCATTGGGAAGTATCATTCTTGGTATTCTTGGCAGAAGAATAAAAACAGAAAACAAAGTATTCTACTCGAAAGAAGGCTTTGTTACTGTTTCTTTAAGCTGGATACTTATAAGCCTTGTTGGTGCACTTCCTTTTGTGCTTACGGGAGAAATACCCAATTACCTTGATGCCGTGTTTGAAACTGTATCCGGTTTTACAACAACCGGTGCAAGCATTATGAATGATGTTGAGATACTTTCAAAAACATCTGCTTTCTGGCGTCTTTTCACTCATTGGATAGGCGGTATGGGTGTACTTGTGCTTATACTTGCAATTCTTCCTATTTCCGGAAGCTACAATATGCATCTTATGAGAGCAGAAAGCCCGGGCCCTTCAGTTGGCAAGCTTGTTCCTAAGGTAAGAAATACAGCAAAAATGCTGTACTCACTTTATATTGTAATTACGCTTATAGAAATTGCGGCACTTATTGTTTGCGGCATGCCTCTTTTTGAGTCTGTTACGCTTTCATTTGCAACTGCAGGTACAGGCGGTTTTGCACTGCTTAATAGCAGCATAGGGTCATATAGTGTCAGCTCACAGGTTATAATTACAATTTTTATGTTGCTTTTTTCTGTCAATTTCAATGTGTATTATCTTGTTTATACAAGAAAGTATAAAGATGCATTCAAAAATGAAGAAATGAGAACCTTTTTTGCAATAGTGCTTGCGGTTACACTGCTTATCACTGCAAATATTTTCTTGACGGGAATGTACGACAATGTAATTCAGGCATTCCAGCAGGCTGCATTCCAGGTTGCATCAATCATAAGTACAACAGGTTTTGCAACCACAGATTTCAATCTCTGGCCTGAATTTTCAAAGACACTTCTGTTTTTTGTTATGTTTGTTGGTGCTTGTGCGGGAAGTACAGGCGGCGGTATTAAGGTATCGAGAATTCTTATTTATCTTAAAAGTATAAAGAAGGAAATCGCAATTGCGGCACATCCGCAGTTGACAAAGAAAATAAAGATGAACGGAAGA
>JAFYQL010000014.1 GCA_017547125.1 Bacillota bacterium | reverse complement strand
TTGTTGAAGAAATTGAAGAAAAAATCGAAGACAAATTTGAAGAAATCGAAGAAAAGATTGAAGAATTTGTTGAAGAAATAAAAGAAAAAGCCGAAGAAAAAGCTGAAATCATCGAAGAAAAACTTGAAGAAGTTAAAGAAGTGATTGAAGAAAAGTTTGAGGCAGTTGAAGAAAAGGCTGAAGAAACTGCAGAAATAATTGCTGAAGCAAAGCCTATGAAAAAAGGCTTCTTCGCACGTCTTAAAGAAGGTCTTGGAAAAACAAGAAACAGTATTATGGGCGGAGTTGACTCTGTACTTAATGCCTTCACAAAAATTGATGAAGATCTTTTTGAAGAACTTGAAGAAGTGCTTATTATGGCAGACCTTGGAGTTGAAACAACAATGACTGTTATCGAAGCGCTCAGAAAGAGAGTTAAGAGAGAAGGCGTAACAGATCCTGCGGCTATCAAAGATCTTCTTGCTGACGAAATCAGCAAAATTCTTCTTGAAGATGAAGATGAAGACTACGAAATCAAGA
This sequence comes from Bacillota bacterium, assembly GCA_017547125.1. Taxonomy (GTDB): domain Bacteria; phylum Bacillota; class Clostridia; order Lachnospirales; family Anaerotignaceae; genus HGM11808. Next base: position 2,372 of record JAFYQL010000014.1, on the reverse strand, counting down.
CTCCTTGTGTACTTCTTGTTATCGGTGTAAATGGTGTTGGCAAAACAACAACTATCGGCAAGCTTGCACATATCTACAAGGAAAACGGCAAGTCAGTTCTTCTTGCGGCAGCGGATACATTCCGTGCAGCGGCTATTGACCAGCTTGAAATCTGGGGTCAGCGCGGCGGCATTGAAGTTATCAAGCATGAAGAAAACAGTGACCCTGCAGCAGTTGTTTTTGATGCAGTAAATGCGGCAAAGGCAAGAAAAACAGATCTTCTTATCTGCGACACAGCAGGCAGACTTCACAACAAAAAGAACCTTATGGATGAACTTAAAAAGATTTTCAGAGTTATCGAAAGAGAATACCCTGAAGTTAACAAGGAAGTTTATCTTGTGCTTGATGCAACAACAGGCCAGAATGCTATGCAGCAGGCTAAAATCTTTAAGGAAGCGGCAAACATTACAGGCATCATTCTTACAAAGCTTGACGGTACTGCAAAGGGCGGTATTGTTGTAGCAATCAAGAATGAACTTAAGATTCCTGTTCGCTACATTGGTGTTGGCGAAGGCATCGAAGACCTTCAGAAGTTTGATGCAAGAAGCTTTGCAAATGCACTTTTCGGAAAAGAATAATTTAAATTTATGCCGGCTTGTGTCGGCATATTTTACGTAAAAAAATATTTTGAAATGTAAAGTAAAAATACTTGACAAAGCGCTGTGACTTGTGTATTATACTTTAGGGTAAAGTAAAAGTACTTTACAAGTGTATAAGAGGTCACAGATATGGACGATATTTTACAGGCAACTCTTTTGTTCGACTTCTACGGCGAACTGCTTACAGAAAAGCAGAAAAACATATTCTCTATGTATCACCTTGAAGACCTTACCTTAAGCGAAATTGGTGAGGAACAGGGCATCAGTCGACAGGCAGTGAGAGATCAGCTTAAAAGAACTGAAAACATACTTATAGAATATGAAAAGAAACTTAAGCTTGTTGAAAAGTTTCAGGAACACCAGAACGCCATTAAAAAAATAAAAAGTCTGGCAGAAGATTTTGAAACAAAATATAAAAATGATAATCAGGCTATAGGCTATATAGAGAGAATCAAAGATATTGCAGATGATATCTTGGATTAAGGAGGGTCTTGATGGCATTTGAAAATCTCTCCAATAAACTGCAGGAAGTATTCAAAGGCTTAAGAAGCAAAGGCGTACTTACAGAAGCTGACGTAAAGGCGGCTATGAGAGAAGTAAAGATTGCTATGCTTGAAGCCGATGTTAACTTCAAGATTGTTAAGCAGTTTATCAACAAAGTAAGCGAAAGAGCTGTTGGCAGCGAGGTTATGAGCAGCCTCACTCCTGGACAGCAGGTAATAAAAATAGTAAATGAAGAGCTTATTGAACTTATGGGTTCAACACAGAGCAAGCTCACATATTCACCAAAATCTCCTACAGTATACATGATGGTTGGTCTTCAGGGTGCTGGTAAAACAACAACAAGCGGCAAGCTTGCAGGTCTTCTTCGTAAAGAAGGCAAAAGACCACTTCTTGTTGCAGGCGACGTTTACAGACCTGCAGCTATCAAACAGCTTCAGGTTGTAGGAAAAAATTATGATATTCCGGTTTTTGAAATGGGTGACCAGGTTAGTCCTGTTGAAATCGCTAAAAAAGCCGTTGAATATGCAAGATTTAACAGACATGATGTTGTGCTTATCGACACGGCTGGTCGTTTACACATAAACGAAGAGCTTATGGATGAGCTTAAAAACATAAAGGCTGAAGTTAGACCACAGGAAATTCTTCTTGTAGTCGATGCAATGACAGGTCAGGATGCGGTAACAGTTGCTGAAAGCTTTGACAGTCAGCTTGGTGTGGACGGTATCGTTCTTACAAAGCTTGACGGTGACGCAAGAGGCGGTGCTGCTCTTTCAGTCAGAAGCGTAACACAAAAGCCAATCAAGTACATCGGTATGGGCGAAAAAATGGAAGATTTACAACCATTTTACCCTGACCGTATGGCATCAAGAATTCTCGGTATGGGTGACGTACTTGGCCTTATTGAACAGGTTCAGGCGAACTACGATGCCGAAGAAGCAATGAAACTGCAGCAGAAAATGAGAGAAAATGACTTCACACTTGAAGATTTCCTTGCACAGATGCAGCAGATCAAAAAAATGGGTCCTATCAAAGATCTTCTTGGTATGGTTCCTGGTTTAAGCCAGAAAGTAAACCTTGATGATATCAACATAGACCCTAAGGCTATGGCACACGTTGAGGCTATTATCCAGAGTATGACAAAGGCTGAAAGAAACAACCCTTCAATACTTAACGGACCTAGAAAAAAACGTATTGCTATGGGTAGCGGCAGAAGTATTGCCGAAGTAAACA
>JAFYQL010000190.1 GCA_017547125.1 Bacillota bacterium | reverse complement strand
CTGACAGCTATGACCTTACACTTGGTTCACACTCATTCATCGATACATTCGAAGATCAGATTGTTGGCCACAACGTAGGCGATGCATTCGACGTTAACGTAACATTCCCAACAGAATACCACGCAGAAGAACTTGCTGGTAAAGCAGCTGTATTTGCAGTAACAGTTAAAGCTATCAACGTTAAAGAACTTCCAGAACTTAACGATGAACTTGCTCAGGACGTTTCAGAATTTGAAACAATGGATGAATATAAAGCAAGCATTGTGGAAAAACTTTCAGTAGCTGCTGAAGCTAACGCAAAACAGATTAGAGAAGACAGAGTAATCGCTGCAGTTGTAGATGCTGCTGAAATGGACGTTCCAGCTTGCATGTACGAAAGCAAACAGGACCAGCTTTTCTCAGATTTCGAAAACAACATTGCAAGACAGGGCCTTTCAATTGAAATCTACTGCCAGTACATGGGCGCTACAAGAGAAGAACTTAAAGAACAGTTCTTTGAATCAGCTAAAAACAGCGTAGATGCTAGACTTGTACTTGAACAGGTTGCAGTTGAAGAAGGTTTCACATCAACAAAAGAAGAAGAAGATGCTAAGATCGCTGAAATCGCAGCAAGCTACGGTATCGAAGCAGAAAAGATGCTTGAAGTTTGCTCAGACGAAGACAGAGAAGCTATCGCAAAGGATTTACTTGTTCAGAAAGCACTTGACTTATTAATGGAAACAGTTGTTGAAAAATAATCGGTGCAGTAATAAATCCTTTGATTAAAAGGAGGTATTATTATGAGCTTAGTACCATATGTAGTTGAACAGACAAGCAGAGGCGAAAGAACATACGACATCTATTCAAGACTGCTTAAGGACAGAATTATATTTTTAGGCGAAGAAGTTACAGATGTATCAGCAAACATCGTTATTGCTCAGCTTCTTTTCCTTGCTGCAGAAGATCCTGATAAGGACATCAATCTTTACATAAACAGCCCTGGCGGTTCAGTAACTGCAGGTATGGCTATTTATGATACAATGCAGTATATCAAGCCTGATGTATCAACAATCTGTGTTGGCATGGCAGCAAGCATGGGTGCATTCCTTCTTGCAGGCGGTGCAAAAGGCAAGAGATTTGCTCTTCCAAACTCAGAAGTTATGATTCATCAGCCTTCAGGCGGTGCCAGAGGACAGGCAACAGAAATCAGAATTGCCGCTGAAAATATTTTAAAAACAAGAAAAAAACTTAATGAAATACTTGCAGCAAATACCGGCAGAAGCTTTGAAGAAATTGAAAGAGACACAGAAAGAGATAACTTTATGTCTGCTCTCGAAGCCAAAGAATATGGCTTAATAGATGCTGTAATTACAAAACCGGTATAAGGAGAAAAAATATGGCATCAAAAAACGAAGAAAGAAACATGCTCAGATGTTCATTCTGCGGAAAACCACAGGAACAGGTTAAAAAGCTTATTGCCGGACCTGGCGAAGTTTTTATCTGTGATGAATGTGTGAAGCTTTGTTCAGACATAATTTATGAAGAAGTAAGAGAACTTGAACTTCCTGAAGGCGGAAGACTTCCAAGACCTATTGAAATCAAGCAGATACTTGATGACTACGTTATCGGTCAGGAAGATGCTAAAAAAGCTCTTGCAGTTGCGGTTTACAACCACTACAAAAGAATTGCATCAGAAAATGCTCCGGAAGATGTTGAACTTCAGAAGAGCAACATTCTTATTCTCGGACCTACTGGTGTAGGCAAGACTCTTCTTGCACAGACACTTGCAAAACTTCTTGATGTCCCTTTTGCAATTGCTGACGCAACAACTCTTACTGAAGCAGGCTACGTAGGCGAAGATGTTGAAAACATTCTTCTTAAGCTTATCCAGGCTGCTGATTACGATATTGAACGTGCCGAAAGAGGTATCGTTTATATCGATGAAATTGATAAAATCACGAAGAAAAGCGAAAACCCATCTATCACCCGTGACGTAAGCGGCGAAGGTGTTCAGCAGGCACTTCTCAAAATAGTAGAAGGTACTGTTGCTTCAGTTCCTCCACAGGGCGGAAGAAAACATCCTCATCAGGAGCTTATTCAGATTGATACATCAAACATTCTTTTCATTTGCGGCGGTGCTTTTGGCGGCCTTGAAAAGATTGTTCAGAACAGAATGGGCGAAAAGGTTATTGGCTTTGGTGCAAAAGTTCAGAGTAAGACTGAACAGAGCACAAATGAACTTCTTAAGAAAGTTCAGCCACAGGACCTTATCAAATATGGTCTTATTGCCGAATTTGTAGGCAGACTTCCTGTAATAGTATCACTTGAAGGCCTTTCAGAAGATGAACTTGTTAAAATTCTTCAGGAACCTAAGAATGCTATATTAAAACAGTATGAATATCTCTTTGAACTTGATGATGTATATCTTGAATTTGAAGAAGATGCTGTTAAAGAAATAGCAAAGATGGCTATTGAAAGGGGCACAGGTGCACGAGGCTTAAGAGCTATTGTTGAAGGCTTTATAAGCAAAATTATGTACGAAATCCCTAGCAGAGAAGATGTTGAGAAATGTATTATTACATCCGATTGTGTCAGAGGCACAGGCGATGCAAAATATATCATTAATCCTGAAAGACAGCCTATAGTGAGAGAACGCAAAAAGAAAGCATAAGATTGTTAAATAAGTGTTTATCAATAATTTAACAAACAAAATCAAAATGATTTTTGTGAAAAGTGCACATAAAAATATGTGCACTTTTTTTATTGACAGAAAAAGGATGCAGGCTTAATATAAAATTAAGCATTGAGTTTGCATGCTAATTATTCGCGTAAGAGTTTTTTGTTATTTAACAGGAGAGTGTGGATATGAAGGTTGCAGTATCTTATAATAACGGTCTTGTAGCAAAACGTTTTAGTGAAACAAAAGAATTCAAAATTTATGAAGTTAAGCGCGGTAAATTAATCAATACTTATATTCTTCCTACTGAAGAACGCAAGGGTGAAGAACTTGCACCATTTTTATACGACAACAATATCGATGTTGTTTTCTGTGACTGCATCTGCAAAGCAGCAAGAAGATCATTGGCAAAAGAATCAATCATTTTCTTCCCTGGTGTTGTAG
>JAFYQL010000189.1 GCA_017547125.1 Bacillota bacterium | reverse complement strand
GTTAAATATGGACCTATTGCATCAGTGCAGCTTTACGATTTCCTTTGGGAAAACAAGGAAGAAATCAAAAAGCTTGATACAGATGTGATTTCTGCAATGATAAAAAAATGCTGCGAAATAAAAGCGGCAGTGGTTTCAGAAGATGAAAAAGAAGCAGGTCTTCGTGAAATTCTTAATTTCGGACATACAATAGGCCACGCAGTTGAATCGGTTATGGATTTTAAATATCTTCACGGTCAGTGTGTTGCTATAGGTATGAGCGCCGTTATGGAAATGTGCGTAAAAAGAGGCTATATTTCCGAACAGTGCGCAGAAATTTTCAGAGCACTTCTTAAAGAATTTGGTCTTGAACTTACTGTAAAGGGTGTTGAGGCACAGAGCATCTACAAGCAGATGTTCAACGACAAAAAAGTTAAGGACAACAAAATTTCGTTTGTTCTTATAAGCCGTTTTGGCGAAACATACCGCACAACTGATGTGACGGAAGAAGAAATATTGGATGGTATAAATTATATTTTGGGTGAATAATTATGGTTTTATTTTTAGTTTCAGCAATAGTGCTTGTGCTTCTTGATCAGTACACAAAGTACATTGCACTTACACAGCTTAAACCAATTTACAACGTAACATTTATAGAAGGATTTATGGATTTTACTTTTGTTGAAAACAGAGGTGCAGCCTTTGGTATGCTTAACGGCGCAAGATGGTTCTTCATAATTGTTACAGCAATAATTACAGTCGGCATAATTTATTACGTTGCAAAAAAAATCCCAAAGACAGGCAACGAGTACAAGGCACTTAAATTCAGCCTTATGCTTATTCTTGCAGGTGCATGGGGCAATGTATATGATAGAATATTCAGAGGATATGTTGTGGACTTTTTTGAATTCACATTTTTCAAATATCCTGTGTTTAATGTAGCAGACATTTATGTAGTGTGCGGAGCAATACTTATGTCTGTTGTTGTGATGTTCTTTATTAAAGAAGACGAAAAGAAGGAGTAAGTATGGACTTTTTTACAGCTGCCCCTGAAAATGACGAAATAGGAAAAAGAATAGACGTATATATAGCAGAATATAAGGAAGAACTTTCAAGAAGCCAGGTTCAGAAGCTTATAGAAAACGGTCTCGTTACAGTAAACGGCAAGGCTACAAAAAACAATTACAAGCTTCGCAAGGGCGATATCCTTGAGATAGAAATACCTGATCCGGAACCACTTGAAATTGAGCCTGAAAATATTCCGCTTGATATCATCTATGAAGATAAAGATGTGGTCATAGTAAATAAACCACAGGATATGGTTGTGCATCCGGCACCGGGACATTATACAGGTACACTTGTAAATGCCCTTATGTTCCACTGCAAGGATGACCTCAGCGGTATCAACGGCACTATGAGACCTGGTATTGTCCACAGAATTGACAAGGATACATCAGGTGTACTTATGGTAGCCAAAAGTGATGCTGCCCACAAATCTCTTGCACAGCAGTTGGCGGTACATAGCATAACACGAAAATATTACGCAGTTGTGTGCGGAAATGTTAAAGAAGAAAACGGCACAGTGGATAAGCCTATTGCACGCCATCCTAAAGACAGAAAGAAAATGGCTATAGTGGAAGGCGGAAGAAGAGCTGTAACACACTACAAAGTGCTTGAACGCTTTGGAAAGTATACTCTTGTTGAGGCTCAGCTTGAAACAGGCAGAACTCATCAGATAAGAGTGCATATGGCATCTTTAGGTCATCCGCTTTTAGGCGATACAGTTTACGGCTTTGAAAAACAGCCGTACAAATTGCTTGGTCAGGCGCTTCATGCAAAGGTGCTTGGCTTTATGCATCCAACAACGGAAGAATATGTTGAATTTGAAAGCGACCTTCCGGAATATTATGAAAAACTTTTAGTTAAACTTAGAAACAGCCATTGAGGAGTAACAAATGTATTTAAAAAGACTTGACCTTCAGGGATTCAAATCCTTTCCTGATAAGGTAAAACTTGAATTTAATACAGGTATAACTGCCGTTGTTGGCCCTAACGGAAGCGGAAAGAGCAATATTTCTGACTCTGTAAGATGGGTACTTGGCGAGCAGAGGGTTAAAAGTCTTCGTGGGGATAAAATGGAAGATGTTATCTTTGCGGGTACAAGCGACAGAAAGCCTCTTGGCTTTGCTGAGGTTTCACTTACCCTTGATAACAGTGACCGCAGAATGAACCTTGACTATTCTGAAATTACAGTTACAAGAACTGTATTCAGAAGCGGTGAAAGCAAGTATGCCATCAACAAAACACCTTGCCGTCTTAAAGATATTCACGAGCTCTTTATGGACACAGGCGTTGGACGTGAAGGCTACTCAATCATCGGTCAGGGCAGAATTGACGAAATTTTAAGTTCAAAAAGTGAAGACAGACGCCGCCTTTTTGAAGAGGCTGCAGGTATTGTAAAATACAGAACAAGAAGAAACGAAGCTATCTCAAAGCTTGAAAAAGAGCAGCAGAACCTTCTTCGTGTTGAAGATATTATAAATGAACTTGAAAGCAAGCTTGGTCCTCTTGAAAGACAGACAGAAAAAGCTAAAAAATACCTTGATTTAAAAGAAAAACTTAAAATATACGAAGTTAATGATTTTTGCATCAGTGTAAGAAAGATTGACGAAGAAAGCAGAAAAAATGCTGAAGCCGTTGAAATTTCACAGAGCAATATTGCAGATGAAGAGCTTCATTATAACAATCTTAAAGCAAAAAGCGATGAGCTTAAGGCACAGGACAGTTCTATCGGTGAAAGAATTCAGTTCCTTAACAACGAAAAGATTCGTCTTATGGCTGATGCCGAAAGAATCGAAGGTGAAATAAGACTTGCGCAGGAACAGATAGCAAACTTTGATGCCACTATCAAACGTCTTACTGACGAACAGAGCATCAGAGAAGAAAAAATTGCTTCTGCCGAAAAGGACTGCGAAGAATATAAAAACAGTCTTTCATCTCTTATTGCCCAAATTAAGCATACAGAAAAGAATGTTGCTGAAAAAGATGAAGAATACAGTCGTATAAGCGGTTTTATTGAAAACAGACAGGAACTTATCGAAAACTATAAGGCTGATATCATTGAAAAAATCAGGGTAACAACTGAAATAAATACAAACATCAAAAGAACAGAACTTTCTCTTGAACAACAGAAGGAAAGAAAACAACTTATTCTTACAGAGCAGGATTCTCTTGAAGGAAAGAAGGCTGTGCTTGAAAAAACTGCGCAGGATTATGAAGACAAGAGAAAAGCTTTTGTTGAAGAAAAAGCAAAGCTTCAGAATGACATAGACTTCCTTGAAAAAAGAAAGAGCGAGTTTATTGCCGAAGCCGACAAGGTAAATGGCGAAATAAAAGCAAAATCAATGCGCCTTCACGAAATACGAAGCCGTATCAAGGTTCTTACAGACATGAAGAACGAATTTGAAGGCTACTATGGAAGTGTTAAGAGTGTACTTAAAATGCGTGATAAGGGCGTTTTAAAAGGCATCTGCGGTGCTATGGCAGAACTTATCGAAACAGATAAGAAGTATGAAACCGCTATCGAGGTTGCAGTTGGCTCTGTTATGCAGAATATCGTTGTCGACACCGAAAAAGACGGCAAGGCGGCCATCGAATATCTTAAGAAAAACAACCTCGGCAGAGCATCATTTATGCCTGTTGATGTTATCAAAGGCAAAGATCTTGGTAACGAAAAGGCAAACATACTTAAGCAGCCTGGCGTTTGCGGTATAGCAGACGAACTTGTAAGATACAACAGCCGTTTCTACGACATAGTAAAGAGTATACTCGGCAAGGTTGTTATTGTGGATACACTTGATAATGCCATTGCTCTTGCAGGCAAAACAGGTCATAAGTACAAGATAGTTACTCTTTCAGGTGACGTTTTAAGTGCCGGCGGTACAATGACAGGCGGCAGCTTCCAGAAGAAAACAGGCGGTATCTTCGGCAGAAACAGAGAAATTGCTGACCTTCAGGCTGAAGAAAAAGAACTTGATGAACTTTGTGGTGAACTTACTGAAAGACAGGAAGAACTTGATGAAGAAATTCTTGACTGTAGTGATGAATTAAGAGAAATACTTCTTTCTATGCAGAAAACAGAGCTTGAAGAGGCATCTCTCCAGAGAGAAATTGATGCTCTTAAAGAAAGCATGGAAGAAACAGAAAATACATATCTTCAGAATATGGAAGAAATCGTTATTGTTTCTGATGAAATCAAGAATTCTGAAATTATTCTTGAAGAATTTAAGCATAGCCTTGAAGAAACAGAAACAGAAATTGAAGACATCAACAAAGCGATGAATGACTTCCAGGATACTCTCCAGAGCGGCAGAGAAGAAAGAGAAGCCCTTCTTTCATATGTTACTGAAAAAAGAATTGAACTTGCTGCCCTTAAGGAAAGCCGTTCAACTGCCGATGACGGATTTAACAGAGTTAAAGACCTTCTTGAAGAACTTGAAAACGAAAAGAAGGATAATGCAACTGAAAGCTATAATGCGTCAAAAGGCAAGGAAGAAAGAGAAGAATATCTTTCAAAAATAGCAGCTGAAAAGGGAACTGCATCAGAAAACCTTCAGAAAATTGTATCTGAATATGATGAACTTGCAGCACAGAAGGCTGAGTTTACAACTGAATTTGAAAAATGCATAGGCGAGCAGCAGACTGCATTTGAAACAATTTCAAAGCTTAAGAGTGACCTTTACAGACTTGAAACAAGAAAAGAAAAACTTGAAGAAGACAGAAATTCTATTTTTGCACGTATCTGGGATGAATATGAAATTACCCTTGAAGAAGCAAAAAGAATGTATGATGAAACAATCAAGGTTTCTGAAATTCCAAAAGAAATTCGTCTTCTTAAAGGTGAAATCAAAGAACTTGGCAATGTAAATGTTAATGCCATTGAAGAATATCGTGAAACAAAGGAAAGATATGAATTCCTTACTGCACAGAGAGATGACATAAAAGAAGCTGAAGACAATCTTCTTAAAGTTATTGATGACCTTGCAGAAATGATGAGAAAGCAGTTTAAGGAACAGTTTGCCGTTATTTCAGAAAACTTCAACGAAGTATTCAGAAAGATGTTCGGCGGTGGCCAGGCATATCTTAAGCTTGCTGACGAAAGAGATATTCTTGAAAGCGGCATTGAAATTATTGCTCAGCCGCCTGGAAAGAAACTTCAGAATATGATGCTTCTTTCAGGGGGAGAAAGAGCGCTTACAGCAATAGCAATACTTTTTGGTATTCTTAAAATGAAACCATCACCTTTCTGTATTCTTGACGAAATTGAAGCGGCCCTTGACGATGCAAACGTTAAGAGATTTGCAGACTATCTCAAGAGTTTCTCAGGCGATACACAGTTTATCGTTATCACTCACAGAAAGGGCACTATGGAAGCCGCAGACGTTATGTACGGCGTTACAATGCAGGAAAGAGGCGTTTCCAAGGTGCTTTCAGTTAAGTTTGAAGAAGCGCAGAAAGATGCTATATAAAAGGAGGTAAAAAGTTTGGGACTTTTTGACTTTTTAAAGAAAAATAAAGACGTTGAAGTAGTTGCTGAAACAGTTGAAGAAAAGTTTGAAGCCGTTGAAGAACAGGCGGAAGACATTGCTGACAAAGTGGAAAACTTTGTT
>JAFYQL010000188.1 GCA_017547125.1 Bacillota bacterium | reverse complement strand
CAACTCATTCGATTTAAGCCAGCTTAAATGGAATAAAATCATCATCTGCACCGATGCCGACGTTGACGGCTTCCAGATAAGAACTCTGATACTTACTATGCTCTACCGTCTTGTGCCTACACTTATAGAAGAAAAGAAAGTGTACATCGCCGAATCTCCGCTTTACGAAATAAACTGCGGAAAAGATACATTCTTTGCTTATTCCGAAACAGAAAAAGCAGAAATTATCAAGAAAATCGGCAGCAAGAGATTTTCAATCCAGCGTTCAAAGGGGCTTGGTGAAAACCAGCCTGAAATGATGTGGGAAACAACTATGAACCCTGCTTCCCGTCGTCTTATACTTGTTTCTCCTGAGGATGTTGAGCCTACACAGCTTAAGTTTGACCTTCTTTTAGGCGACAACCTTAAAGGCAGAAAAGAATATATTGAAGAAAACGGATATAAGTATATTGATTTCAGCGAGCTGAGTTAAGAAATGCCGACTGATTAAAAAACAAAAACAATTTCGACACCGAAATAAATTACGGAGTGAACTAACATGGCAAAGAAAAAAGATAAAACGCCTGAAGTTATAATTGAAGAAAAAATATATGAGCAGCCTATAACAGACACTCTTGAGCTTAACTATATGCCATACGCAATGAGCGTTATTGTTTCAAGAGCCATTCCTGAAATTGACGGCTTCAAGCCTGCCCACAGAAAACTCCTTTACACTATGTATAAAATGGGTCTTCTCACAGGCAACCGTTCAAAATCATCAAACGTTGTAGGTCAGACTATGCGTCTTAACCCTCACGGTGATGCATCTATTTACGAAACTATGGTGCGTCTTACTGAAGGCAACGCAGCACTTCTTCATCCTTTTGTAGACTCAAAGGGTAACTTCGGTAAACAGTATTCAAGAGATATGGCTTATGCCGCAGCACGTTATACAGAGGTTAAGCTTGCACCTATCTGCAGCGAAATTTTTGCCGACATTGACAAAAACACAGTTGAATTTGTAGATAACTTTGACTCAACTATGCTTGAGCCAACTCTCCTTCCAACTACATTCCCAAATATCCTTGTCAATCCAAACCAGGGTATCGCAGTTGGTATGGCAAGCCAGATCTGCAGCTTCAACCTTAAAGAAGTGTGCGAAACAGCCATTGCATACATCAAAAACAAAGATATCAACATTATGGAATATCTTAAAGCCCCTGATTTTTCAACAGGCGCACAGATTCTTTATCACGAAGATGAAATGCGTCAGATATACGAAACAGGTCGCGGAAGTTTCAAGCTTCGTGCAAAGTACAACTTTGACAAGAAAAACAGTTGTATCGAAATTACAGAAATTCCATACAGTACAAACATCGAAAGCATTATCGACAAGATTATTGCCCTTGTAAAAGCAGGCAAAATCAAAGATATTACTGATGTAAGAGACGAAACAGACCTTAATGGTCTTAAGATAGCCATTGACGTAAGAAAAAGCACAAATGTTGAAGTGCTTATGCATAAGCTTTTCAACCAAACACCTCTTTGCGATTCATATAGCTGCAACTTCAACCTTCTTGTAAACGGCAAACCAAAAACACTTGGCATTGCAGGCATACTTGATGCATGGATTGATTTCAGAATGGGCTCCATAAAGGGTCAGATTGCTTACGATATTGAGAAAAAGAGTGCAAAACTCCATCTTCTTGAAGGCCTTGGCAAGATTCTTATGGATATCGACAAGGCTATCGCCATCATCAGAAACACAGAAAAAGAAGCTGATGTTGTTCCAAACCTTATGACAGGCTTTGGCATCGACAAGGTTCAGGCTGAATACATTGCCGAAATCAAGTTGAGAAACATCAACAAGGAATATATCTTAAACAGAATTAACGAAACAGATACACTCAAGAAAGACCTTGAAAGCCTTAAGGATACTTTAAAGAGTGATGCAAAAATCAAAAACATCATCTGTTCACAGCTTAAAAATGCCGCTAAAAAATACGGTCAGGAAAGAAAAACTGAAATTCTCTATTCAGAAGACATCAAGGAAATTCCGCACGAAGACTTTATTGACGACTACGGCATCAAGATATTCCTTACTGAACACAATTACTTCAAAAAAATCACACTTGTTTCTCTCCGTACATCAGGTGAGCAGAAGCTTAAGGAAGATGACCGCATAGTATGTGAACTTGAAACAACAAACAAGGCAGAGCTTATTTTCTTCAGCGACAAGCAGAATGTTTACAAAATGAAAGCTCACGAAATCGCCGAAACAAAGGCAAGCTCTATGGGCGACTACCTTACAAATATGCTTGGCCTTGAAGAAGATGAAAAGATAATTTTCATCACTGCAACTTACGATTATCACGGAATGATGCTCTTTATGTTTGAAAACGGCAAAGCAGCAAAAGTACCTCTTAATGCATATAGCACAAAGACAAACCGTAAGAAACTCATCAATGCATATTCTGCAAAATCACGTCTTATTTTCATGACATTTATGGAAGAAGACAGTGACTTCATACTTACAAGAGACACTGACAAAGCGTGCCTCTTCAACACAAATCTTATTCCTTTAAGCAATACAAAAAATGCTGTGGGCATACAGATTTATACTCTCAAGAAAAACAGTAAGATTTCAGGCGTATATCCCGTAAGCGAATTTGAGTGCGAAAACATTGAATATTACCGCACAACAAAGGTTCCTTCAACAGGCCATTTCCTTAAGGAAAGCGACAAAGAAAAAAATAATATGCCGGCACAGTTAAAACTGTAAATTAAAAAGAACCTTGATTTTTCAAGGTTCTTTTTTTATTTCTTCTTTAATTCAAGTGCATAGCGATATATAGCTACAATCCCTGCGCTCAGCATCATTCCTCCTATAATATCCGTAAGCCAATGCACTCCCGAAACAAGCCTTCCGCCCACCATAAAAACTGTGAATATAATGATAGCATTTTTTACATATCTGTTCACTTTTTCGTTTTTTACGCGCTCGCCAAACTGCATCATAGCCGTAGGCATAACACAAAGCACAAGCATAGTTGTTGACGAAGGATAAGATGCTTCGAGTATGCCATTTATAAGCATAGGTCTGTAGTTTACGGCTATTTCTTCAAAGAGAATATATGCGCCAAACACTACAACATAAAATACACCCAGCACAAGTATGTCATAGTCAACCTTTAATATACTTTTTCTCTCAATCCATTGCTTGAGTCCGAGAATACCAAAGCCCAGAACTATACCCGCCGGCACAAGGCTCAGCCAGTCTGTAAGGACATATATCCACATATGTACTCCCGTAAGATTGTGGAAAAAGCCGTTTATCCCCGCAAATCCCACTTCCGAATTCTGCGGACCAATCGGTCTTACATCAACAATGCTGACAAGCACAGTCCACACCAAAAATAATACAAGCATAACTGCACCAACATAAATTTTTCGTTTTCTCATAAAAAAGCCTCCCTTTTGTGCTATGGGCATCTGCCCAGTTCCACTATAAAGGAAGGCTTTAAAATTTATAAGAATTATGTCGTCACACAGGTGACACTTTCCGTATCATCGTTTTTTTGTGTATATCATCACTTTAATCAACAGGAATATGAACAAAAGAACCGCCGCATAGGGCTGTGAGCTAATAATAAAAAGCAATACTCCCACAATGTTAAGCACAAGTGATATTTTATTTTTATATTTTTGCCAAAACTGATTTCCGCAGTTTTGAAGTGCAAGAGTAAGTACACCCCATACAACAATGCCCGTCACAACAACAAAATAGCCAGTTCTTAAATATAATGCAGCCGCATCAAGTGACAGAAGCGACACTTCGTATACAATGCCATCTGCCTTCTGTCCAAAAAGCGGAAGAAAAAAGAATATGGCCGCACTGCAATCCAGAAGACCAAAGACCAAATCAACAAAATGCATTTCTTTCTGTCTGCCGTCTTCTTCGGCTATGGAAAGCACTTCATCGCCCGACAAAAGCTCGTCTATAGTTACAGAAAAGAACTTCGCAATTGCCTTGAGAGATTCTATATTGGGATATCCCCTATTGGACTCCCACTTTGAAACCGCAGTTCGTGACACAAAAAGCGCCTGCGCAAGTGCCTCCTGTGTAAGTCCCTTTTGTTTTCTCAATTCCTGTAATTTTTCATTAAACTCCATTTTTAAACTCCCACTAATTTTTGATTCGCCCGCTGACAATTACAGCAATCATCGCCGCAACAAACGACGTCACACTTTTCACCAGCACCATACTCTTTATGCTTTCGATAAAATAAACCATCGGTTCCGCATCAAGTTTTATTCTGAGCCCCGGCACAAGATAACACATTCCGACATAAACCAATATGAATGCTGTTATGAATATTATCGCTTTTTTCATAAAATCATTCCTTTTATCCCAGCGCCACATCAAGCACCAAATTTTATTTTTATCAGAACGACTATTGCAATAAAGGCAATAGCAATAATCGGAGCAAGTATCAGACTTCTGTTGACAATCATTTTAAATTCTCTGCGTTCTTTCTCGCTTCCCTGAAACCTATTTCGATTTTTAACAATACGAAAAATACTCACTGCAACAAGAAGAATACATCCAACCAAAGGCATCGATATGTGTTGCCCCGTTTTAACACGAAGGTAGGCAATATATCCAATTAGTATTAAAATTGCTAGTTGCAAAATCATCATAACAACGTACAAAGTTTTTTCTTTCATTGTTTTTTCACTAAATTTATTATTCATATACCGCACCTCCATATCAATTAATATTTAAGTTGTTCTCTCCAGCTTATCCCAGCGCCACATCAAGCACCATCATAAGAGTAAACCCTGCCGCAAAAAATATTGTGCCAACATTTGAATGCTCGCCTTCTGACATTTCAGGTATAAGTTCTTCAACAACTACATAAAGCATTGCTCCGGCTGAAAAGCAAAGAAGATATGGTAAAACAGGCACCATTATTCCTGCAAGAATAATAGTTAATACTGCACCAACAGGCTCAACTGCACCAGATACTGCACCATAGCAAAAAGCCTTGCCTTTGCTAAGGCCTGTGCTTTTGAGTGGCATAGATATAATAGCGCCTTCCGGCACATTCTGAAGGGCAATGCCAAGCGAAAGAGCAAGTGCCGCCGCTATGGAAATTTCTCCGTTTCCTGTAAGCCAGCCTGCCGCTACTACGCCAACTGCCATACCTTCAGGAAAATTGTGAAGTGCCACAGCAAAAACCATCATTGTTGATTTGCCAAGATTACACGCCTTGCCTTCAGGGCACTGACTGTTCAAATGAAGATGCGGAATAAACTCATCAAGGAAAAGCAAGAAAAGAAAACCAGCCCAAACACCTATAAATGCAGGAAGAAATGCAAGCTTGCCCATGTGTGCACTTTCTTCCATAGCCGGAATAATAAGGCTCCACACCGATGCCGCAACCATTACACCTGCCGCAAAGCCCGTAAGCGCTCTCTGTACCCCCTGCTTCATTTCACCTTTAAGCAAAAACACAAATCCGGAGCCTATAACTGTTCCGAGAAACGGTATCAAAACTATAAGTATAATATTGGCATTCATAAACACGCCTCCTTATTTGCAAACTGTCTTATTATATATTTTATCACAAAACAAGTATCTTTAAAGTTGTTTTTGCACTAAAAAAACACAGTTAAGCTACTTCCGATTAAGAAAACATATTTTGCTTCATTTTTTGAAGTTCTTAATCGGAATAGCGACAGCAGAATAAGAAGACTTAAAATTTCAAATTTAATAAAAAAATAAAAGCCTTGAAAATTCAAGGCTTTTATAATTTTAAGTTTTCTTATTCGTACGCCAGTTAATACTGTGTCTTTTGATTTATCATTTTGCGTATTCTGTTGCTCTTGTTTCTCTTACAAGGCTTACTTTGATCTGACCTGGATATTCAAGTTCATCTTCAATCTTCTTCGCAATGTCTCTTGCAAGAAGTGTAAGTCCGTCATCTGTGATTTCTTCAGGAACAACAATAATTCTGAGTTCACGACCTGCCTGGATAGCGAATGTCTTTTCAACACCCTTGAAGCTGTCACCGATTT
>JAFYQL010000187.1 GCA_017547125.1 Bacillota bacterium | reverse complement strand
ATAGTCAAGTGTTGTTCCGTCAACAGTTTTGACATAAAGCCCAAACTGCCCATCTTCCCCCGAAATCATATCAATTTCTTCAAGGGCATCACCGACAATGCTTTCGTCAGTGCAGATTTTGTAGAATGCGTCTGTGCCCTCTGCATCTCTTACAGAAAACATAAACTCATTTTCGCCTTCGCCAAGCACAGTTACCTCTTCTGGCACAACTGTACTTTCAGGCTGTGTTCCTTTTTTGCCGCAGGCGGTTGCCGATAGTGCCATAGCCGCAATAAGCACCGATGAAACCATATACGACATCATTTTTTTCAAACATGTCTTTTGCATAGTCTGCATCTCCTTATTTTTTCATTTTTCTCATTACCGGACATCGCAGTAAAAACAGAGAATTTTGTATAAAGAATATTCCGGCTCGGCACTTTGTTTTTCGCCTTCTCAGTTTCCCAATGGCTTGTCCCTGCTTTGCGGCAGCAGGCAAGAAAAACATTTTATCGTGCCTTACGGCGACGGGCTCGCACAGGCTTTGCACCTGTTTCCTCTTTAAACAAATATATTGTAGTATTTCTGCACTTTAAAGTCAATTATAACCAAAAACTGTTGTTATCACTAATTGCACATGATATACTTTTCTCATAGAAACCAATGCATCGTGGATAATGGCTGCTGATTTATTCAGTGTAGCTGCCAATCACTTTGGTTTCTTTTTTATACAAAAAATCCCTCTTCATTTACGAAAAGGGATTTTTAAAAGTCAATTATTTATCTCTTAATACTGCGCCAAGTTCTTTTTCAAGGGCTGCAAGTATTTTTTCCATAGCCGCACCAACTTCTGTATCAACAAGAGTTCTGTCTGCTGCTCTGAATGTGATTGAGTATGAAACGCTCTTGAAGCCTGCTTCGATATGAGCACCCTGATATACGTCGAAAAGTGAAACGCTTTCAAGAAGTTTGCCGCCTTTAGCCTTGATGCATTTTTCGATTTCTTTAACATATACGCTGTCTTTAACAACAAGTGAAATGTCTCTTGTCATTGCAGGGAATTTTGGAAGTGCTTTGTATGTCTTAACAAGTTCAGCACCGTCTTCAAGCCCCTTCATATCGATAACTGCAACATAAACCTTTGCACCGATACCGTAGTTGATAGCAACCTGTGGATGGATTTCGCCAACATAACCGATTACTTCTTCGCCAACAACGATTTCTGCTGTTCTGCCTGGATGCATCCAAGGAATATCTTTCTTAACAACATATTCAACCTTTTCGTCCATACCAAGAACGTGTGCAAGGTATTCTGTAACACCTTTAGCTGTGAAGAAATCTACCTGTGGACCATACATACCAAATGTAAGTTTTCTTGGTTCATCTGGAAGGTCTATAACAGGAAGTGATTTTGGAAGGTATACCTTGCCAACTTCGAAAAGACCTGCTTCTTCATTTCTTCTGTTATAGTTTGTTGCAAGTGATGTAAGCATACCGTTAAGAGTTACAGTTCTCATAATTGAGAAGTCTTCGCCAAGTGGGTTTGAAATTGTAACTGTTTCTCTTAATTTGTGGTCTGCAGGGATAAGAAGCTTATCGAATACTTTAGGGCTTTCGAATGAGTAAACCATAGCTTCGCTGAGGCCGTTTGTAAGCATAGCCTGTTTAGCAATCTTTGTGATTACCTGTTCATAACTTCTCTTACCTACTGTTGGTGTACCTGCAGCAAGTGTTGATTCAATCTTTTCATAACCATAGAATCTTGCAACTTCTTCA
Organism: Bacillota bacterium; assembly: GCA_017547125.1. Classification (GTDB taxonomy): domain Bacteria; phylum Bacillota; class Clostridia; order Lachnospirales; family Anaerotignaceae; genus HGM11808. The sequence goes on along the minus strand of JAFYQL010000187.1, from coordinate 2,290 downwards.
GCGATGTCAGCTTGTGCTTCAAGGTCAGGACGGAATGTAGGAATTGTAAGTTCTTTGTTTTCTCTGTCAACCTTGATTTCAAGACGTTCGAAGATATCAATCATATCGTCTTCGCTGATGTCTGTGCCAAGGAATTTGTTGATCCATTCTGGGTTGTAGCTGAGTTTCCAGTTTTCTCTCTTGTTTGGATAGCAGTCTACCATACCTTTAACAACTTCGCCTGCACCAAGCATTTCAACAAGCTGAACTGCTCTGTTAACTGCATCTTCGCAAAGGTTAGGGTCAAGACCTTTTTCAAACTTGCTTGAAGCATCTGTTCTTAAACCAAGTTTTTTAGCTGTGATACGTACACTTGGACCGTCAAAGTTTGCTGATTCGAAAAGAACTGTTGCTGTGTCGCCAGTAATCATACTGTTTTCGCCGCCCATAACACCTGCTACTGCAACTGCTTTGTTAGGGTCTGCGATAACAAGCATTGATGACTGAAGTGTTCTTTCGATACCGTCAAGTGTTGTAAATTTTTCGCCTTCTTCTGCGTTTCTTACGATGATGCTGTGTTCATCGATAGTGTCAATTGAGAAAGCGTGCATTGGCTGACCAAGTTCAAGCATTACATAGTTTGTAATGTCAACAATGTTGTTGATTGGTCTAACGCCTGCTGAACGAAGTCTTTTTCTCATCCATCTTGGTGATGGAGCGATTTTTACGTTTTTAACAACTCTGGCAATATATCTTGGGCAGAGTTCAGGGTTTTTGATTTCAACTGAAACCATTTCGTTGATGTCGCCTTCAGCTTCTTCCCTAACTGTAATTTCAGGATAGTTGAAGTCTTTTCTGTATGTTGCAGCTGTTTCTCTTGCAAGACCAACTACGCTGAAACAGTCAGGTCTGTTTGATGTGATTTCAAATTCAACTGCCTGGTCTCTGATGTCGAAGATATCAACAACATCTGCACCAAGTGTCTGTTCTTCTTCGAAGATGTAAATACCATGTTCTGGTGCTTCAGGGAAGTCGTGTCTGTCATATCCAAGTTCTTCAACTGAACACATCATACCGTTTGATTCAACGCCTCTGAGTTTACCTTTTTTGATTTTAACGCCGTTTGCAAGTGTAGCGCCGTTAAGAGCAACAGGAACGTATGCACCAACAAAAAGGTTTGTTGCACCTGTTACAATCTGAATGTTTTCTTCTTTACCAATGTTAATCTGTGTTACAACAAGTTTGTCAGCATCAGGATGTTTTTCAATAGCTTCAACCTTACCAACAACAACGTTTGTGATATCTGCGCCAAATTCTTCGTAGCCTTCTACCTTTGAGCCTGAACGTGTGATATCTTCAACATAATCTTTTATATCAACATCTACGTCAACGTAGTCTTTTAACCATGTCATTGAAATATTCATTATCTGTTCACTCCCCTTCTAATTAGAACTGTTTAAGGAATTTAACATCGTTTTCGAAAAGAAGACGAAGGTCAGTGATTCCGTAACGCTGCATAGCAACTCTTTCAAGACCCATACCAAAAGCAAAACCGCTGTATTCATCAGGGTCGATACCGCTCATTTTAAGTACTTTAGGATGAACCATACCGCAGCCAAGTAGTTCGATATAGCCTTCGCCCTTACATACTCTGCAGCCTTCGCCGCCGCAAGCAAAGCAAGTTACGTCCATTTCAGCACTTGGTTCTGTAAATGGGAAGTGATGTGGTCTGAATCTAACCTTTGTATTTTCACCAAAAAGTTCTTTAGCAAAAACTTCAAGTGCACCCTTAAGGTCGCCCATAGTAATGCCTTTGTCAATTACAAGACCTTCAAGCTGGTGGAATACAGGTGAGTGTGTTGCATCAACCTCGTCAGCACGGTAAACTGCACCAGGGCATACCATTCTGATAGGAAGGTTGCCTTTTTCCATTGTTCTGACCTGAACAGGTGATGTCTGTGTACGAAGAAGGATATCGCCGTTGATGTAGAATGTATCCTGTTCGTCTTTTGCAGGGTGGTTTGCAGGAATATTAAGAGCTTCGAAGTTGTAGTAGTCTTTTTCAACTTCAGGACCGTCAACGATTTCGTAACCCATACCAATGAAGATATCTGAAATTTCTTCGATAACTGTGCTCATTGGGTGTGAGTGACCGCATGAGCTAACTTTGCCTGGCATTGTAACGTCGATGTTTTCTGCCTCAAGCTTAGCCATAAGTTCTTTCTGAGCAAGAACTTTTTTTGTTTCTTCAATTTTAACTTCGATATCCTGTCTAACCTCATTTGCAAGCTGACCGATGATTGGTCTTTCT
>JAFYQL010000186.1 GCA_017547125.1 Bacillota bacterium | reverse complement strand
TTTTCTCTTTATGCTTATGTTTTCTTCTGTGCCTTTTGCTCTTATTATAAATCTGCCGATTTCAACATCTTCAAATTTATATCTGCCTTTACTGTCAGTTGTTGTTGTATCCTTTACCTTTCCGCTTTCATAAAGAAGCTGAACAGTAACTCCGCTTGCCTCATCGCCGTTTTCGTATGACACTGTGCCCTCAACATCCATATATGGCTTTACCTTGAAAAGTTCTTCGTTGTGTATCGCAAACTGAATTTCAATCCAATCTTCTTCAGAACTCTGATAATATACATTTACAAGACCAGTGTTACCATCAAAAGCACCATTACTTATTTTTTCCATACTTTCAGGTATAGTGACATCTTCAAGGCTGTAACATACACCAAATGCGTATGTGCCTATTTCAGTCACACCTTCAGGCATTGTAACGCTGACAAGGTTCCAATTATGATTTACTGCACTATTACGTATAATTTCTGTACCCTCTTCAACAACAAGCACTTCAACTGTACCCGGGCATGCAACAAGTTCTTTGCCGTCTTTTGTATATACAATACCGTCTACATCCTTGAAATATGGGTTGTCTTCGTCAACATAAATACCTTCAAGATTATTGCATCCGCCAAAAGCACCATCGCCTATTATAGAAACATTTTTGCCAATAGTGATTTCTGTAAGAGAATCACAAAGTTCAAATGCATAGGAAGCAATTTCTTCAAGTGATTCAGGAAGAATTACATTATCAAGCAAACTACACATTGTAAATGCCTGCGAACCTATAAATGTTACACCTTCAGGAATTGTCACACTTTCAAGGCTGTCACAATATACAAATGTACCACTATAAATGTTTTCAACGCCTTCAGGAATTACCACTTCAGTAATTAAGTCGCATCCCCAAAATGCATATCCGCCAATTTCATCAACTGAAGATGGTATGTCAATTTCTTCAAGGGCTTTGCAATTACAAAATGCATATTCTCCTAATCTTTCCAGTCCGTCCGGAAGAGACACTTCTTCAATATATTCACATCCGTCAAAGGCATAATTGCCAATTGCTGTTATCTCATCACCGATAACAACCTTTTTAATTTCCTTCTGCACATTTGTCCAAGGTGCTGCCGCATCAACTGTATAGTCTTTTATTTCTCCTTCGCCTGTGATAGTAAGCACATTATTTTCAAGCTTCCATCTGATAATGGAGTTTGCACCGCATTCACCTTCAATAACTGAAGATTTTGCACATATAAGTTCTGCACTTGTAAGCGGTTCATTTCCTGTACCAATTTCAATTTCTACCCAGTCAGCAATAGAACCTGCATACTCAACTTTTTCAAGGTCAAAACTGCTACCAAAAACATCGTTAGCAATACTTTCAAGGCTTAACGGAAGTTTAACTGTTTCAAGAGCAGGGCAACTTGAAAAGGCCGCCGCATTTATTTCAGTTACACCTTCAGGAATAATTACTTCTGTAAGTTTATCATTGCCGCTTGCTGCAAATATTTCAATTACTTCTGTCCCATTTTCAACAACAAGTGTTTCCAATGCACCCGGAACAGCAACAAGTACTTTTCCGTCTTTTGTATATAAAACACCGTTTATGCCTTTATATTCATCATTGTCATTGTGTACTGTAAATTTTTCAAGGTTGTCGCAATTCTCAAAAGCACCATAGTGAATATAAGAAACATTTTTAGGTATTCTCAATTTATTAATACTGCTTCCCCCAAATACACCGTAACCAATAGTCTCAAGTGTTGAAGGAAGTTCAATTTCTTCAAGAGATGAGCACATACAAAGTGCCTGACCTCCAATGCTTGTAATACCTTCAGGAAGTATAAGTTCTTCAAGATTTGTACAGAACATAAAAGCAGCACCAGGTATTTCAGTTACCTTTGAAGGAATTTCGATGCTCTCAAAACCTCGGCATCCATAAAAGCAACTATCTCCTAAAGTTTCAATGCTTTCGTAAAGTTCAAATTCTTCCAAGTTTTCACAGTTATAAAAAGCACTGTCACCGATAGATGTTATCTCTTCTCTAATTTCAACAGTTTCTGCATTTTTTAAACCATAAAAAGCATAGTCGCCAACTGATGAAACACCAACATCAAGCACTATACTTGTTATCTGTTCAAAATAGCTGTACCAAGGCGGAAGATTATCGTCTGTATAGTCAGGCATATCTGTTATCGGCATACTGTCCGCCTTATAAATAAACAGTTCTCCGTCATCATAAAATGACCACAATATGCCATTATCCAGTGTTCCGCCTGCAATTTTTTCACGTGGTGCCGCCATTGCTGTGCCGCAAAGCATAATCATACTTAATACAAAAGCGAATAAAAATTTGAAATACTTTTTCATTGGATCTGCTCCTTTTTTGTAATATCTATATAAAGACACAATTTTATAATTTATCATAGTAAATTATACCACAAATGTATTCTTTTCTCAATAAATCTCACATTTTTACTGTAAAATTAATGTAAAAAAAGATGGAAATTTCCATTGGAAATCCCATCTTTTTATCATTCTTTAATATCCTACATTTTTAATTCCGAGATATGGTTCAGGGCTTACTGCAGTACCGTTAAGACGCACTTCAAAGTGGCAATGGTTACCTGTTGACCAGCCTGTTGAACCGCATTTTGCAACCTGCTGACCTCTCTTTACTGTCGTACCCTTTGAAACAACGAGGCTTGAGTTATGAGCATAGAGTGTAACAAGGTTGTTGCCGTGGTTAATCATAATTGTGTTGCCATAGCCGTTCATCCAGCCGCTGTAGATTACAGTACCGGCTTCAGCTGCAACAATAGCTGAACCGTAAGGCGCAGGTATGTCATAGCCTGTATGTTTTTCCTGTTTTCCTGTGATAGGGCTCTTTCTGTTAACAAAACCTGATGAAAGGCTTGATGATGATGCAGGCTTTGAAGGAACAGGCCAGTTAAGCTGTCCGCCTGTATAGTAAACCTGTGCCGGGTTTTTTGCCTCGTTGATGAGCTGCTGAACTTCTTTGTCTCTTTTTTCGTTAGCCTTAATCATCTGCTCATACTTTTTCTCATCTTTTTCGTATGATGCAAGAAGTGCAGTTTTTTCGTCCATAGCAGCCTTTACTTCAGCCTGCTTGCTTGCACGTACTGCAACAACTGATTCCTGAGCTTCTTTTTCAAGCTTGATAAGTTCAGTTTTTTCTTTAATTATTCTCTGGCTTTCCTTAAGGTTTTCAAGCATCTTGTTGTCATATTCCATAATATCCTGAACATACTGTGCTCTTTTAAGCATGTCAGAAAAACTGTCTGCCTGGAATATGATGTCTATGTATCCGATGTCGCCCTGCTCATAGAAGAACTTAATTCTTTTTCCGAAAAGCTCCATCTGTTCTTCTTTTTTAACTTCAGCTTCTGCAAGGGCTGCTTCTGAATCTGCAAGTCTGCCGTTTATTTCTTCAAGGTCTTCTTCTGCTTTAAGAAGTTCTGCCTGAACTGAGTTGAGCATCTTGTTGATAGCATCAACTTCTTCTTCAACGCCCACCTGTTTTTTTCTTATTTCTTCAAGCTGTGCTTTTGCATTTTTTGTCTGGCTTTCAAGCTGCTTTCTTTCCTGTTCAAGCTGCGCAACTGTTTTTGCTGCTTCAACTTCAACTGTAAACTGAGGAATAAGAGCACAAGTCATAACAACTGTTAAAAGCATCGCTGTAAAACACTTGATATATTTCTTCATTCTTTTTCTCCCGAAAGTTATTTAAGTCAACATATCTATAATAATATGTACTTCCGCATAAATCTACACTTTTCTCAATATGTTCACAAAAAAATAAAAAACCTCACTGTCTTTTGTGACAGTGAGGTAAGATAGTCATCATCTTAATACCCTTCTTGCTGTAACGTAAGTTCTCTTACCGTATGCATTGTAAAGGTCAGAAATAATTACGCTGTATGCTTTGCCTGAAGAAGAATGGATATACTGGTCATTGCCAATATAAATACCAACGTGTGAAATTCCACCGTCATTTACACCAGTTGTATCAAAAAGTATAAGGTCGCCAGGCTGAAGATTTGCCTTGTCTACTACTATACCGTTTGATGCCATGCCGTATGATGTTCTGTTAAGTGTAATTCCGAAGTGTTTGTATACTGAATATACAAAGCCTGAACAGTCAACACCGCCTGTAAGGCTTGTGCCGCCCCAAACATAAGGTGTGCCAAGGAACTGTTTTGCATAAGCAACTACAGATTCGCCCTTGCCTGATGCAAGGCTTCTTGATGGCTTTTCGCCTGAACGAACAGAAACATATTCAGCAGCAACAAAACCGATATTGCCTGCTTCAGATTCTACCTTAACCCAGTTGTCGCCAGCCTGAATAACATCAAGAACTTCTCCCGGATAAAGTGACTGTACTTTAGCAGAGTCAGTTGTTGCTTCACTTCTTAAGTTAAGACGTGATGTTGTGTTTACAAGTGCATATAATGCTGTGCCGCCGCTTACTGTTTCTTCCTTAACTTCTTCAACAGCTTCAACTTCTTCAGTTACAACTTCTTCTGCAGCATTTGCTCTTTCAAGAACCTTGTCTGCATCGAATTTTGCAACGTAATCAAGCATACCGCCCTTTACGTATTCACCGTAAACATAAGCAACGTCGCCGTTTGTTCTAACTATTTTATACCATTCATCATCTTTAGCAACT
>JAFYQL010000185.1 GCA_017547125.1 Bacillota bacterium | reverse complement strand
TTCCGGGTATAGGCGGAAAAAGTGCGCAGAGGCTTGCTTTTCATATAATCAATATGCCTGAAGAAAAGGTTAAAGACCTTTCAAGGGTTATTGTTGAGGCAAAGCAGAATGTGCGCTACTGCGAAAAATGCTGTAACCTTACAGACAGTAACATCTGCCCGGTGTGCGCAAATCCATCAAGAAATGCCAAGGCAATTATGGTGGTTGAAAGCCCGAGAGATATGGCAGCATACGAAAGAACACGTGAGTTCAATGGTGTTTACCACGTTCTTCATGGTGCAATTTCACCTATGACCGGCATTGGTCCGCAGGACATAAAAATAAAAGAACTACTCGCAAGAATAAGCGAAGATGAGCCTGAAGAAATTATACTTGCAACAAACCCTAATGTTGAGGGTGAGGCAACTGCAATGTATATAAGCAGACTCATAAAACCTATGGGCATCAAGGTTACAAGAATAGCCAACGGTGTGCCTGTGGGCGGAGATTTGGAATATATTGATGATGTCACTCTTTCAAGAGCTCTTGAAGGAAGACGTGAAATGTGAGGTTGATAATATGAGTATTGCTGATGAAATTTTCAAAGCGAATTGTCAGGATATAATAGATAACGGTTATTCAACTGAAAATGAAAAAGTACGTCCGCATTGGCCGGATGGTACACTCGCGTACACAATCAAAAAATTTGGTGTTGTAAACAGATATGACCTTAGCAAGGAATTTCCTATTACAACACTCAGATACACAAACTGGAGAGCAGCCATTGACGAAATTCTCTGGATATGGCAGAAAAAGAGCAACAGAGTTGAAGACCTCAACAGCCATATCTGGGATGAATGGGTAGGCGAAGACGGTACTATCGGCAAGGCTTACGGCTATCAGCTTGGTATCAAGCATAAATATAAAGAAGGCGAATTTGACCAGGTAGACAGAGTTCTTTATGACCTTAAGAATAACCCTTACAGCAGAAGAATTATGACTAATATCTACACATTCAGCGACCTTCACGAAATGAACCTTTATCCTTGTGCATACAGCATGACATTTAACGTTACAGATGGTAAGCTTAATGCTATCTTAAACCAGAGAAGCCAGGATACACTTGCTGCAAACAACTGGAATGTAGTTCAGTATGCTGCTCTTGTACATATGTTTGCACAGGTAAGCGGACTTGAAGTGGGCGAATTTGTTCACGTAATAAGCGATATGCATATCTACGACAGACACGTTGATATGATTAAAGAACTTCTTACAAGACCATCACTTCCTGCTCCAAAGTTTACAATCAACAAGGAAATCACAAACTTCTATGATTTCAAGGTTGAAGACTTTAACATTGAAGGCTATGAATATGGTCCAAGCATAGGCAGAGTTCCTATCGCTATTTAAGGAGAAATTATTATGATAATGATAGTTGCAGCAGACAAAAACTGGGGAATAGGCGTAAACGGAGACCTTCTTACTCCGCTTCCTGAAGATATGAAGTTTTTCAGAGAAAAAACACAGAATTCTGTTGTTATTTATGGAAGAAAAACTCTTGAATCTTTCCCGGGTGCACAGCCGCTTAAAAACAGAGTGAATATCGTTATAACAACAAACCCTACATTTGAATGCGAAGGTGTTACAGTTGTGCATTCTGTTGAAGAGGCTGCAAAAGAAGCTGAAAAATATGCAGACAAAAACGTATTTGTTATTGGCGGCGGCACAATTTACAGACAGATGCTTAAATACTGCCACAAGGCTTATATAACAAAAATCGACAGAGTTTTGACGAAGCAGACACTTTCATTGATAACCTTGATGTTCTTGACGAATGGAAGGTTATTGAAGAAAGCGACGAAAAAGAATACGAAGGAACAAGATTTAGATTTGTTACCTATGTAAAAGAATAATTAACGGGGCCGTGGTAAAACACGGCCTTTTTAACAAGACAGGTGATATTATGATAGATGTTCTTAAAAATTCAGTGCTTTTCAGCGATGTGTCTGAGGGTGAAATAGGGCAGATGATGGGATGCCTTACACCAAGGCAGCAGACATATAAGGAAGGCAGCATAATATTTGCTAACGGAGACAGAATAACAGAAATGGGTTTTGTGCTTGAAGGCAGTGTAAATGTTGTGCGTGAAGATTTCTGGGGTAACAGAAGCATTATTTCACATATTGAAAAAGGCGGATTTTTTGGCGAAACTTATGCGGCAAGCGAAAGCAGGCTGATAGACACAACTGTGTATGCGGCAGAAGATGCAACCATACTTTTTCTTAATGTGCACAGACTTACATTTTCCTGTGATGAAAGCTGTATGTGCCACAGAAGACTTATAAATAACTTTGTAAAGGTCCTTACCCAGAAAAACATAATGCTTATGGAAAAGATAAATGACCTTTCTCAGAGAAGCACAAGAGAAAAGGTACTTTCTTTCCTTTCTGCCCAGGCTGAAAAAGCAGAAAGCCCATATTTTGAAATACCTTTTTCACGTCAGGAAATGGCAGACTATCTTTCTGTTGACAGAAGTGCACTTTCAAAAGAACTAAGCAAAATGAAGGCGGAAAAAATAATAGACTTTGATAAGAATAGTTTCAGATTATTACAGAGCTGATTGACGTCGGCTCTGTTTTTATATTAAAATAATACCATACCCCTGTGGGGTGTGCGGAGGTGAAAAACTTGAAGAAGAAATTTGATGTTTACGGAATGACCTGTGGTGCCTGCAGTGCCCACGTTGAAAAAAGCGTAAGCAAGGTTGAAGGCGTAAATAATGTGAGCGTAAATCTGCTTCAGAACAGTATGCAGGTTGATTACGATGAAAATATGACTGATGCAGAAGAAATTATCAAGGCTGTTGAAAGCGGCGGATATGGTGTGTCAGAAGCGGGTGCAGAAAAGACTGTATCGGGAGATGACAGAAAAAAGGTTGCCGAAGAAGAAATAAAGAATATGAAACACAGGCTTATTATATCCTTTGTGTTTATGATTCCGCTTTTTTATCTTTGTATGGGACACATGGTTGGGCTGCCTGTGCCGTCTGTGTTTGAAGGTTACGAAAATATGCTTGTTTTTGCCCTTACTCAACTTTTTCTTACTCTTCCTGTTATGTATGTTAACAGAAAGTACTATGAAAACGGATTTAAGAGCCTTATAAATGGAAGTCCTAATATGGACAGCCTTGTGGCAGTTGGTTCAATGGCGGCGGCAGTTTATAGTGTGAGTTCCCTTTTTGCCATGGCGTATTATATGGGCAGAGGCAATATGGATGCTGCACACGGCAAGATGATGGAGCTTTATTTTGAGTCTGCCGCAATGATACTTACACTTATCACAGTGGGCAAGTATCTTGAAACAAAGTCAAAGGGCAGAACAAGCGAGGCAATAGAAAAGCTTCTTGACCTTGCACCTAAAAAAGCCATTGTTGAACGAGGCGGAATGTATGTGGAAATTCCGGCGGAAGAAATACGAGTTGGCGACATAGTTGTTGTTAAACCGGGCAGCAGTATACCTGCGGACGGTGTTATAACAGAGGGAAGTTCGTTTGTTGACGAAAGTGCTATTACGGGCGAAAGCATCCCTGTTGAGAAAAAGGGTGGCGATAAAGTTGTTTGTGCCACAATAAACAAAAACGGCAGTTTCAAATTCAGAGCAGAAAAGGTGGGCGCTGAAACAACACTTGCGCAGATAGTTCGTCTTGTGGAAGATGCGTCAGGAAGTAAAGCGCCTATTGCAAAGCTTGCTGATAAGGTTGCGGGAGTGTTTGTTCCGGTAGTTATAGGTATTGCTGCGGCATCATTTGTGGTATGGATGTTTTCGGGTGCAGGAGTTGGATTTGCAATTTCAATAGCCATAGCAGTGCTTGTTATTTCCTGTCCTTGCGCACTTGGTCTTGCAACACCTACGGCTATTATGGTTGGCACAGGCAAGGGCGCTGAAAACGGCATACTTATTAAAAGTGCGGAAAGCCTTGAAATAGCACACAAAATTGACACAGTTGTGCTTGATAAAACAGGCACTGTAACGGAAGGCAAGCCTAATGTTACAGATGTAAAGGTATATAACGGCTTTGATAAAACAGAGGCAGTTAAACTTGCGGCATCAGCCGAAAAGTTTTCGGAGCATCCCCTTGCACAGGCAGTTGTTGGCTATGCAGAAGAAAAAAACATTATGCTTTATAAGGCTGAAAGCTTTGGTTCTGTAAGCGGAAAAGGCATAATCTGCGATGTGGAAGGAAGAAAGATTGTATCCGGAAATATCAGAATGATGCTTGAAGAAGGCGTTGATGTTTCTGTGGCTGAAAAAGACATTGAAAGCTTTGCGGACGAGGCTAAAACACCGCTTATTTTCGGTTGTGACGGCGTTATTATGGCGGTTATAGCGGTTGCTGACACTATAAAGAAAGACAGTGAGCAGGCTGTAAAAACATTCAGAGACATGGGCATAGATGTTATAATGCTTACGGGAGACAACGAAAAAACTGCTGATGCCATAGGCAGACAGGTGGGCATAGAAAAGGTTATAGCACAGGTGCTTCCTCAGGATAAGGAAAAATGCGTGAAAGACCTTCAGGCTGAAGGTAAAAGGGTTGCTATGGTGGGCGACGGCATAAACGATGCACCTGCGCTTGCAAGGGCTGATGTTGGCATTGCCATAGGTGCAGGCACAGACATAGCTATTGAAAGTGCAGATATAGTGCTTATCAAAAACAGTCTTATGGATGCAGTTGCGGCAGTTGAACTTAGCAAGGCAACCATAAAGAATATCAAGCAGAATCTTTTCTGGGCGTTTTTCTACAACACAATAGGCATTCCTGTGGCGGCGGGTGTTTTCTATCCGCTTTTAGGGCTTAAGCTTAACCCTATGATAGGTGCTGCGGCAATGAGTATGAGTTCAATATTTGTAGTAACTAATGCATTAAGACTCAGAAATTTCAAACCATCGAATATATGGATTGAAGAAAAGAGTGAAAATGCTGAAAATAACAACGAAAATAATGAAGAAGAGAAAGAGGTAATGACAATGACAAAGAAAACAATGATGATTGACGGTATGATGTGTATGCACTGCACAGGCAGAGTTGAAAAGGTACTTAACGAAACAGACGGTATCGAAGCACAGGTAAGCCTTGAAGATAAGTGTGCTTATGTAACACTTTCAAAAGAAATTTCAGATGAAGAACTTGCAAAAATCGTTACTGATGCTGGCTACGAAGTTAAGGAGATTAAATAATGCAGGCTGACAAAGCAACTATAACAAGGCTTTTGAAAACAGCAAGGGGTCAGATAGACGGCATACTTAAGATGGTTGAAGAAGACAGATACTGTATTGATATTTCAAATCAGGTGATGGCGGCGGAGGCTATGCTTAAAAAAACAAACCGCGAAATTATAAAGGCCCACATAAAAGGCTGTGTTAAAAACGCAGTTGAGGCCGGCGATGACGAAAAGATTGACGAATTGCTGGAAGTAATAGAAAAAATAGCAAAGTAAGGCGAATTTATGAAAGACAGATATACCTTTGAAGATTTTATAGAAATAATGCGCACACTCAGAAGTGAAAATGGCTGTCCCTGGGATAAGGTGCAGACACACGAAAGCCTTCGTCAGAGCATGATTGAAGAGGCTTACGAAGCAGTTGATGCTATTGATAAAAAGGATATGGCAAGCCTTTGCGAAGAGCTTGGAGACGTGCTTATGCAGGTGGTTTTCCACAGCCAGATTGAAAGCGAAAAAGGCGGATTTGATGTTAATGATGTTGTTGACGGCATAAGCCGAAAAATGATTTCAAGACACAGCCATATTTTTGGCACAGACAAGGCTGAAACTGCAGAAGACGTGCTTAACGTGTGGGAAAAGAACAAGAAAAAAGAAAAGGGCTTTGAAAGCTACGGAGATATGATGAAGGCGGTGCCTAAGTCATTTCCATCAATGCTTCGCGCCAGAAAAGTGCAGGGCAAGGCAAAGGATGCAGGCGTAGATGTTGCCGATGCAAAAGAGGCGCTGCTTAAGGCAAAAGAAGAAATTGACGAGCTGCTTTATGAAATGGAAAATAATGGCCCGTCAATTGACGAGGAGTATGGAGACATTCTTTTTTCAATGGTGAACATTTCAAGATTTTTGGGCTTAAATCCCGACTTTTCCTTGACAAATGCTACAGAAAAGTTTATAAATAGATTTGTGTATATTGAGAAGTACGCCCAAATGGCAGGAAAACAGATAAAAGACTTGTCAAAAGAAGAGATGGACGCACTTTGGGAATGTGCGAAAAAAGATATAAGATCCAAGGAGGAAACATTATTATGAATAAGGCAGATTTAGTAGCAGCTATCGTAGAAAAGGCTGAAATCAGCAAAAAAGACGCAGAAAAGGCTTTAAAAGCTTTCGAAGAAGTAGTAGCTGAAGAGCTTAGAGCAGGCGGTAAAGTACAGCTTGTTGGCTTTGGTACATTTGAAGTTGCAGAAAGAGCTGAAAGAGTTGGCAGAAACCCACAGACAGGTGAAAACATGACAATCAGCGCTTCAAAAGCACCTAAATTCAAAGCTGGTAAAGCTTTAAAAGATGCTGTAAACGCATAATTTAAACTAACAATTGACCTGTACGCCTGTACAGGTCTTTATTTTTCAGGAGGCTTGTTATGAGACTTGACAAATACCTCAAGGTTTCAAGAATTATCAAAAGACGTACTATCGCAAACGAAGCCTGTGATGCGGGCAGAGTGAGTGTAAACGGCAAAGTTGCCAAGGCATCTGTTGATGTTAAGGTGGGCGACGAAATTGAAATTAAGTTTGGTACAAACATCACAAAAGTAAGAGTGCTCAGTCTTGCTGAAAGCACAAAAAAAGAAGATGCAGTAAATATGTACGAAAGTCTTTAATATTAAGGATGCGCAAAAGCGTGTCCTTATTTTTTTAGGTAATTACAGGGCGGTTTTCTGAATAGTATTAAATAAACAAACCTTTTTGGTGAAGAAAATGGCAGAAGACGTTAGAAGAGGTGCCTTAAAGCACAGAGTTTCACTTGACGAGAGAGAAAACATCACAGTTACGGGTGTTACAGAGGTTATATCATTTGATGAAGAAAGTATAGTGTGCGACACCCAGATGGGAGTTGTGGTTATTCACGGCAGTCAGATGCACATAACACGCCTTGACCTTGAAAGCGGTGTTATAGAGGCGGGCGGAAGTATTGACAGTATTGAATATACCCAGATGAGTATGTTTGACCAGAAGGGCGGACTGCTTAAAAGGATTTTCAGGTAGGTGAAGGGCGAGATGATTTTGTCGGCTGACAGACAGGCAGAAATATTTATGCTTTCATTTATGCTTGGGATATATTGTGCATTTTTTTATGCGGTGATTAAAGCAATAAGACTTATAATTCCCCACGGGAAAATTGTTTCCGGTATGGAAGATGGTGTGTATTGGGCAGGATGCGGACTTTTTGTGGTTAAATATATGCTTGAAAAAAATAATGGCGAAATACGTGTGTTTTCTGTAATAGCATTTTTTTCTGCAATGATTCTGTATAACACGGTTTTTGGTTTGTTTGTGGAAAAAATACTTGGAAAAACTGCGCTTGCTATTAAAAAAATTATGCTTGCTGCGGCAGAATGCGTGGCTATGCCCTTTAAACTTGTGTGGCATATATGCAGACGTCCTGCGGTAAAAGCGCGCAATAAAGTGAAAAAAACGGGCTATGCGGTATTGATTTTGATTAAAAAGTATGTAAAAATAAAACTGATAACCTTCAGGGCACTATTGCGTCCGGGCAAAAAATAATCTTCAGGAAGTATAACAATGGCAAAAAAGAAACACAAAAAGAAAAAATCATTTACACGCACCATAGTGTTTGCTTTTATGGTGTTTTTTGTGATGGTTATGGCAGCAAGTGTATATAATCAGAACCAGACACTTAATGCCCTTAAAAAAGAAGAAACCATTTTACTTCAGCAGATTGAAAAAGAAAAAGAAAAACAGCTTGAACTGCAGAGCCGACAGAGCTATTACGAAAGCGACGACTACATAGAAAAGGTTGCACGTGAGCAGCTTGGTCTTGTTAAAAGCGGCGAACTTGTTTTTATAAATAATGCAGAATAAAATGTAAAAAAATATTGACTTTTGAGAAAAATGAATTTATAATATATTTTGTTGTGGCGGAGTAGCTCAGCTGGCTAGAGCACGCGGTTCATACCCGCGGTGTCGGGGGTTCAAATCCCTCCTCCGCTACCACTAATTAAATATATGGGAGTTTAGCTCAGCTGGGAGAGCGCTTGCCTTACAAGCAAGATGTCACAGGTTCGAGCCCTGTAATTCCCACTCAAACCGATGTGAAAGCATCGGTTTTTTATTTGCCTAAAATCCCTGTTTATGATAGGCTTATTGTGACAAGGAGTGATTAGTTTGGATATTTTAAAGACACTTGAAACCGAATTTAATATAAAAAGCTTTCAGGCAGAAAATACAGTAAAGCTTATTGATGAAGGAAACACAATTCCTTTTATTGCACGATACAGAAAGGAACTTACAGGCTCACTTGATGACCAGCTTTTAAGACAGATTTATGATCGTCTTATGTATCTTCGCGGTATGGAAGAAAAAAAGGCGCAGATTATAAAATCTATTGATGAACAGGGCAAGCTTACAGACGAAATTGTAAAGGCACTTGAAAAAGCAAAAACTGTAACTGAGCTTGATGATATTTATCGCCCATTCAGACCAAAAAGACGTACAAAGGCATCTATTGCCAAAGAAAAAGGTCTTGAAGGTCTTTGTGAAATCATTATGGGTCAGAAAATGCAGGGCACTATTGAAGAAAATGCCCTCGCATACGTGAATG
>JAFYQL010000184.1 GCA_017547125.1 Bacillota bacterium | reverse complement strand
AATGTGTAGTATCTTGCTCTTTCTTTCTGTGTTAAAGAAAGATCGATTTCAGCTGAAATATAGCCTTCTACTCTTTCATCAAGTGCAGCAATTTCCTTACCTGTTGGGCTGATAATCTTGCTGTGGCCGAAGAATGATAATGTACCGCCGTCATCACCGATACGGTTAGCAGCTACAAGGTGAAGAGTATTATCAAACGCTCTTGCCTTTGTAATAAGATCCCAGTCTTCTTCAAATGGGTCTTCCCAGTTTGTACTTACTACAAGAAGGTCTGCGCCTTTTACGCCGTAGCATCTTGCAACTTCAGGGAAACCTGTATCCCAGCAAATCATCATGCCAAGTTTGCCAATTTTTGTGTCATAGATAGGTGTGTCAACACCGGCACGACACCATCTCTTTTCATCAGCGAATGGATGAATTTTTCTGTATGTACCAAGAGCAACGCCATCACAGTCAATAAGTACCATTGAGTTGTATAATACATCTGTTAACACAGGGTCTCTTTCAGGGAAACCATAAACGATGTGAACATTGTATTTTTTTGCAAGTTCGCCCATAAGAAGCATACTTTCGCCGTCAGGAAGTGTTTCAGCAAGTTCCTGGAACATTTCAGGAGTGCCTTCATAGCCTGATGTCATAAGTTCTGGAAAAACGATAAGATTTGTGTTCGGATCTTTTTCCATAATTTCTTCGATACGAGCTGTCATTTTATCTAAGTTATACTTTTTGTCTCCCAATTTAGGTAATAACTGTACACATGAAACTGTAATTTTCATTTTTGTCACCCTCTTCAAATTTTATTTTTTGAATATAAGACCTGCTATTTCTTTGATTGCAGGTATAGCGATAAGTACAACACCTACAACAAACCAAATATAAGCTCCCCAGAGTATAAATCCTAATGCGCCCTGACTAATCATCATAAATATACCCCCTTAATTATTTAACTTCGTGGTCTGGTTCATATTTAGCAAGTTTGTCGAAATCAAATTCGTACTTGCTTGTAAGAGAACCAACAATAACAATCACTGCAGGAAGTACTAATGCAAGAATGTTGCCAACGAACCAGTTGATATCGTCGTTTGGAATTACGAAGAATGCTGTTAAACCAGCTGCAAGACCAAGAATCATTGAAATGATTGCAATCTTTGGAGTTGTTCTCTTTGTAACCATACCTGCAATAAGTGAGCTTGTAGGTGCAGCAAAGAGAATACCGCTGAAGATGTCCATCATAAGAAGTGATCTGCCTTTAAGAAGGATAGAAATGATAATAACTGCAATTGCAACTATGAAAGTTACAATACGGCCAAATCTCATTGTCTGTTCTTCTGTTGCTGTTTTGTTAACAAATTTCTTGTAGAAGTCTGTTGTGAAGAGCGCCTGGATACCTGCAAGACATCCGCCGCCTGTTGTCATACCAGCCATAAATACCATAAGTACAAACATAATAGCGCCAAGACCGCCGCCATAGATGAAGCTCATGATATAAGGAGCCGCTTCTGATGTACCTTCAAGACCGTTGCCAACGCCAACGCCCATTGAAAGAACTGAACCACCAAATACGCCACCGCAGATGATTGGAATAGGCATCCAAGCAACTACTGTACCGATGATGTAAGCTTTTAACAACTGTTTTGAGTCTGCTGTTGCAATAGCTTTTGAATAGTAACCCTGGTCAAGAAGAACCTGGCCTGATGCTACTACGATAGCTGTGAAACCATACATAAGACCACCTGATGCAAGTGGATTTAATGCATCTGGGTTATGGTTGATATTTGCAGGGTTTGTTACTACGTCAACCATACCATTATAGATACTTTCAACACCTAATGTTTTAAGAATAAGAGGAACTGAAATGATCATAATAATTGAAATGATAAAGAACTGGATTACGTCATTGAAAAGAGAACCTCTTAAGCCTGCTTTTGAAATGTAAATAGCAACAATGATAATTGGAACTGATGCACCGATTTCATAAGGAATACCAAACATTGAGCTGAAAATTGTACCGATACCTACACACTGAGCGATTAATACGTAAATAATAACGCCTACACCAAACACGAAGAACATATTGGCAACAGTTCTGTTATAACGCTGCTCAATAAATTCTGTGAAAGTTGTACATTTTGGCATTTTCTTTCTAAGGTGAAGTACAAGCGGAATTAAGATGAAGAATGGAACTGAGTTACCCCAAGCATAGCTGATACCACCAGAGATACCAAATGTAAGACCTGCTTCGGCTGCACCCATAATTGTTGTTGTCCATACCCAGCTTACCATAACGCTGGCTGCTACAAGCGCCGCTGGAATTCCACGACCTGCTGTTACAAAATCGTCAACGCCTTCAATAGGGAATTTCTTTGATACTACAACAGAAATACCAATGAAGAGAACCGCAAAAACAGCAAGGATTATGTAACCGTATAAATTACTCATAAAAAACCCTCCTTATTTTTTGAGTTGGTAAAATAAAAGTTATCGGTCTGCGCATACCTTTTTCCTTTGATAATATACAAAGCAAAAGCCGTGCCAAAATTAAGCGTCGCAGAAACCCTTATTTTATGCGGTTTCCAGGCAGTCTCCTTTTTTGAGTGTACGGAAAACTTTACACCCATTTCTGTCAAAACCTTCTCAACCCCTTGATTTTACTGGGTTTTTTATGAATTTTTGCAACTGTAAGAAAAACTTTACAATGTAATATTTTTCTTACACCATTCGCATGTGAAGCATTTTATTTTCAGAAAAATTTTTGTGTGTTTTTTCAATTATTGTATATTATACTTAAGCATCTTGTCATATAACGCCGTTCTTGATATCTTAAGCACCTTTGCTGCCATACTTCTGTTGCCTTTTGTAAGCTCCAGAGTCTTTTTGATTGCCTCAGCTTCAGCCTGGCTTCTTACCTCTTCCAAAGGCGATTCAGCAGAAAGATCAAGTTCAACGTTGTTCTTAAGCACTCTTGAAACAAAGCTTCCTAGATGCTCCAGTTTAAGAGTATCCTCCATACAAAGATTCATGGCATGCTCAAGAATATTGTTAAGCTCTCGTACATTACCCGGCCAATCGTAGTTCATAAAAAGATTCATTACTTCTTCTGAAATACTATGAACATTTTTCGCCATACGTACGTTAAGCTTTTTAAGATGGTAGTTTGCAAGCATAGGAATATCTTCTTTTCTTTCCACAAGAGAAGGGATATTTACTTCAACTACATTAAGACGGTAATAGAGGTCTTCTCTGAACTTTCCGTCAAGTACCATCTGCCAAAGGTCTTTGTTTGTTGCGGCAATAACTCGTATGTCAACAGGCTTTGTTTCGCCGCCGATACGTGTAACCTCTCTTTCCTGAAGAACACGGAGAAGTTTCGGCTGAATATGATATGGCAACTGGTCAACCTCATCAAGAAAAATTGTACTCTTGTCGGCCATTTCAAATTTACCTATTTTTCCTCCGCGTTTTGCACCTGTGAATGAGCCTTCTTCATATCCAAAAAGTTCACTTTCAACAAGTGATTCAGGGATAGCCGCACAGTTTATTTCAATCATAGGATATTTACAGCGAAGGCTTAAGTTATGTATTGAATGTGCAACAAGTTCCTTACCGCAGCCAGTTTTACCTGTGATAAGAACCGTAGAGTTTGAATCCCCGATTTTTCCTATCTGCATGCGAAGGCTTCGGATAGCCTGGCTTGTTCCTATGATATCTGTAACGCAGTACTTGATTGCCTGCTGTTTCTTGCTTGTTTCATACATACTCTGGAAAGTATCCTGAAGATTGATAAAGCCCTTCTGTGAATATTCCATTACTTTATCAAGGAATTCTTTTAATTCAGGTCCATCTGTGAATATATCGTAGTCGATAGCACCTACAAGTTTGCCGTCCTTATAAAGATTTTTAATTCGGGCTATATTTGTAACATCCGATGCAAAATAAAAACAGGTTTCATCATACTTGCCCGGATTGATAGCATTAACAATTTTTGTTGCCGGATGAATTTCGCTTATATGTCTTCCAACAACATTGTCGGGCACAGGCTTTTTATTGTATGCCTCGCAAACCTTGTACATGTTAGGAGAAAGATATTTGATTCTGCTGTTTTCGTCTATAATAACAAGATTGTCCAACGTATCGAAAACAAGACGGCACTCTTCAAGCGTCATATCAAAGTTATTGTATGTAGGCTGATTTTTCTTGTCTGACACATAATCCCTCCCTTGCGATTTAATACTGTCAGCAAAAGTTTACACTTTACACCATTATAGCATATTCGTTCACCAATAACACTTCATGTTTTGAACTAAAATCAGGTCTGTTTTTAATGAAAAAGATACAAAAAAGCCCCGACATACATCGGGGCTTTCTAATTAAATATTTTCTAATTTCTTTTCAAGAAGTTCTCTTATAACGGCAGTGTCACCTGTATTTTTAAGTTCTTTCATACAAGCACCGAATAAAGACTGTTTAGCCTTAACCTTACCGTTTTTGTAGTCAGCAATTGCCTGAGCATTTTCGCTGAAGATTCTGTCCATAATTGCTTCGATTGTAGCAGTATCAACCTTACTGTCAAGACCGTTTTCTTTGCAGTACTTAACAGGATCAGCACCTTCTTCAAGTACTGCAGCAAGAATCTTTCTGCCGCTTGGTCTGTTAATGTCACCGCTATCAACCATTTTGATAATTGCAGCAAGATCTTCTGCAGTAATTTCAAGGTCACCAAGAACTTTGCCGCTCTTACGAAGAATACCAACACAGTCTGTAAGAATCCAGCCTGCAGTATTTTTAGCGTCACAACCCATAGCAACAACATCATCAAGAAGCTTGCTTACAGTATGGTTATGGATAAGCATATCGATTTCTTTTTCTGAAATACCTGCTTCTCTGTAGGCTTCAGCCTTTTCATCAACCGCTTCAGGTTTTGCTGCCTTAATCTGTTCAAGCCATTCATCATCAATGATAATAGGCATAAGGTTTGCATCTGGGAAGTAACGGTAGTCAGCTTCTGTTTCTTTGTTACGCATAGCAAATGTTTTGCCGCTTACGTCATCAAAACGTCTTGTTTCCTGAACAAGTTCTTCTGTTTCAAATTCAAGAGCATCCATATGTCTCTGTGCTTCATAACGGATAGCTCTTTCAATAGCTTCAAATGAAGACATATTTTTGATTTCTGAACGAACACCGAATTCTTCACTGCCTTCAGGTCTTACAGAAATGTTTACGTCGCAACGCATAGCGCCTTCTTCACATTCTGAAATACCGCCTGAACGGAACATTGATTTAAGCTTGTTAAGGTACACAAGTACTTCTTCTGCACTGCGGAAGTCAGGCTGTGTAACAATTTCAATAAGCGGTACGCTTGTACGGTTAAAGTCTACGTATGAAGCTTTGCCTGCGTGTACAAGCTTGCCTGCGTCTTCTTCCATGTGGATCTGTTTGATACGTACATCTCTTTCACCTTCAGATGTTTTAAGGTGAACAATACCGTTTGTACAGATTGGGTGATTAAGCTGTGTAATCTGGTATGCACAAGGAAGGTCAGGATAGTAATAGTTCTTTTTATCAAATGTTGTATATCTGCTGATTTCGCAGTTGAGCATAAGACCTGCTGTAACTGCAAGTTCAACTACTCTTTTGTTCATTACAGGGAGCATACCCGGCATACCGCTGCAGGCAGGGCATACACAGTCGTTAGGCTCATTTGCAGCTGAATGACCGCCGCATGAACAGAAAATCTTTGAATTTGTATTAAGCTCTACGTGAGTTTCAAGACCAATAACGAGTTCATATTTCATAATCATTCACCTGCCCTTTCAACACTGCCGGCAAGGCTGAGAAGTGTGCTTTCGCCGAATGCTTTGCCCATAAGCTGTACACCGCCTGTTACAAGGGCTGGAGTACCGATAAGGCTTGCCGCTGCAGTAAATACACTTTCTTCAAATACCTTTCCGAAAGCATTTTCAATTTCGTATGGTGCATATTCACTCTTACTGCATACAGGAGTAAGAACTGCATCATATTTTTCAAATACTTCCGCCATTTTTTCAGCTACAACACGGCGAACTCTGAGAGCTTTGCCGTAGCAGTCGCTGTAACGGTTTTTAGATAATACGTCTGAACCATAAAGGATAACTGCTTTTGTAAGGAAGTTAAAGCCTTCTGTTCTTGAGTTTACATATAATTCGTCAATGTTTTTATATTCTTTTGCTCTGTGGCCAAACTTAACACCATCATAACGTGATACGTTGTTGCAAGTT
>JAFYQL010000183.1 GCA_017547125.1 Bacillota bacterium | reverse complement strand
GCGGCACCAAGTACAAGTGTCCGGCTATATTTTGAGAAAGAGGGATTTTATGAGTATAGAAAAATGTTGCTCAAATTCAATCAGAGACAAGCTTTTATATGAAATTAAAGAAGGTGTTTTTTCTGACTGCAGCAAATTGCCACGAGAAATAGAACTGTCAGAAAAACTTGGTATAAGCAGAACTCATCTCAGAGATGTTTTGCCGTCACTTGAAAGAGAAGGCTTTATTACAAGAATACATGGCTCAGGCACATATATAAACCGTCACGTGCTTGAAGTTAAAAACAGAATGGATATTGAAATAGAGTTTCTTGATATCATCAAGCAGAGCGGATACGAAGCGGCATATTCATTTATTGATGTTTCTGAATGCAGAGCAGATGAAAAAGTGGCAGATAAGCTTAAAATTGAAGTGGATATGCCAGTAATACGCATCTGTCTTATGTGCACTGCAAACGGGAAGCCCGCAATATATGCCGAAGACTACATTGATAAACGTCGTCTTAAAGCAGATTATGAAAAAGAAGAGCACAATTACAATGTATTTGAGTTTTTGAAAAAATTCTGTAATGACGAAGCATATATGGACCTTACAGAGCTTCATCCGGTTATTGCAGATGAAAGGCTTGCAAAATTATTTGAAATATTTATAGGCACACCGCTTCTTAATATGGAAGAGGTTGATTATAACATCAAGGGTATGCCAATTTTCTATTCAAGACAGTATTTTGCTGATGGATACGCAAACCATACAGTGCTCAGAAAAAGACTGTAAAATGAGGGGAGACAAAAAACAATGAGCAGCAGTGTAAATAACATATATCAGTTAAACGGCAGAGTGCCTGTTAAAAAGACTGTGCCATTTGGATTACAGCATATTCTGGCTATGTTCGTGGCCAACCTTACACCAATCACTATCGTAGGTGCAGCAGCAGGTCTTGCACAGTCAGATATAGCGATGCTTCTTCAGAATGCTATGATTGTTGCGGGTATTGCAACATTAATTCAGTTATATCCAATATGGAAAATCGGTTCAGGTCTTCCTATTGTAATGGGTGTCAGCTTCACATTTGTTTCTGTTCTTTGCACAGTGGCTGCAAACTACGGATATCCTGGCATTATAGGTGCCGTACTTGTGGGCGGTATTTTTGAAGGTACACTTGGTCTTCTTGCAAAATACTGGAGAAAGATAATATCTCCTATTGTTGCAGCATCTGTTGTAACTGCTATCGGGTACTCACTTTTCACAGTTGGCGCAAGATCTTTTGGCGGCGGTTATGCAGAAGATTTCGGCTCAGCACAGAATCTTCTTCTTGGTACAATAACACTTGCGGTATGTCTTGGCTGGAATGTTTTTGCAAAAGGCTATTTAAAACAGCTTTCTGTACTTGCAGGTCTTATTGTAGGATATATTGTGGCTATTTTTATGGGAAAGGTTGACTTATCTGTAATTATGTCAGATGGTCTTGTTTCACTTCCAAAGCTTCTTCCATATGCGCCTGAATTCCATTTGGATGCTATTTTCTCAGTTGCAATCATTTTCCTTGTTTCTGCAGCAGAAACAATTGGTGACACAACTGCTATGGTTTCAACAGGCTTAAACAGAGAAATTGAAGGCAAAGAAATTTCAGGCTCACTTGCCTGCGACGGTTATGCATCTGCAGTATCTTCTCTTTTTGGATGCCTTCCTGTAACATCATTTTCACAGAACGTAGGTCTTGTTGCTATGACAAAGGTAGTAAACAGATTTACTATCATGACAGGTGCAGTTTGTATGATTCTTGCAGGTCTTCTTCCTCCTGTCGGAAACTTCTTTGCATCACTTCCTGAATCTGTGCTTGGCGGATGTACAATTATGATGTTTGGTACAATTATGACATCAGGTATCCAGATGCTTGCAAAGACAGGCTTTACACAGAGAAATATCACAATTGCAGCTCTTTCTCTTTCAATAGGTATTGGCTTTACAGCAGCAAGTGAAATCGACCTTTGGCATATTTTCCCTGAAGTGATTCAGTCTGTATTTGCGGCAAATGTAGTTGCAGTGGTATTCGTTGCATCAATTATTTTAAACCTTGTTCTTCCAAAAAATATGGAAGTTGAAAAAATGTAAAAAAAGACTTATAAAGCCGTCTGTCCTGTGTGACAAGACGGCTTTGGTTGTTTTATTTACAGATTTTTGAAAAATAATATGGCAAAAAGTCGAATATGGAGATATAATGTAAAAAAGAAATTTGCGAGGGGTATGAATATGAACTGTTTAGAAGAAAGAATACTTCGCGATGGCGTAGTAAAAGAAGGAAACGTATTAAAAGTTGACAGTTTCTTAAATCATCAGATGGACGTTGAATTATTCAACGAAATGGGCAAAGAATTTAAACGTCGTTTTGAAGGTAAAGATATAAATAAAATTCTTACAATTGAGGCATCAGGTATTGGCATTGCTTGTATCGTGGCTCAGCACTTTGGTGTGCCTGTTGTTTTTGCGAAAAAAACACAGAGCATCAACCTTGACGGTGAAATGCTTGTTGCAGAGGTTGAATCATTTACACATAAAAACAAAAACAACGTTATTGTTGCCAAAAAGTTTTTAAGTGAAGACGATCACGTACTTCTTATTGACGACTTCCTTGCAAACGGCTGTGCACTTCAGGGTCTTATCCAGATTGTTCAGTCTGCAGGCGCAACAGTTGAAGGTATCGGCATTGCCA
This sequence comes from Bacillota bacterium, assembly GCA_017547125.1. Lineage (GTDB taxonomy): Bacteria > Bacillota > Clostridia > Lachnospirales > Anaerotignaceae > HGM11808. The sequence goes on along the minus strand of JAFYQL010000183.1, from coordinate 1,775 downwards.
TTGAAAAAGGCTTCCAGTCAGGCGGAAGAATGATAAGAAACCTTGGTTTCCAGCTTGAATCACTTGCTATAGTTGAGGATATGAACTGGGAAACTGGAGAAATCAAATTCAGAGAACAGGACTAATAAAAAAGTAAGACACATACAAAGCGTATGTGTCTTTTTTTGCCATTAAAAGGGTGTGGCTTTTAATATATAAAAGGGGAATTTTATATTATTTCTTGAAAAATGCAACGGCAATAGCACCAGGACCAACGTGTGTACCTATTACACTGCCGATAGTTGTGTAGTTAAGAGAGTTTGTATTGCCTTTCCAGATGTGCTGGCTATCTTCTATGTACTTGAGAAGCACTGCATCAGAAAGACCTGTGTAGCCCAATAAAACAGGCTTGCTGAAGTCTACGCCGCCGGCTTTTTCAATTTCCTGAACAAGAAGGTTGTTGCCCATTTTTGAGCCTCTTGCTTTGCCGAGCATATCAACTTCGCCGTCAATTACAGAAAGCACAGGCTTGATGTTTAAAATGCCGCCTGTAAAAGCAACTGCCTTTGAAACACGGCCGCCTTTTTTGAGATATTCCAATGTGTCAACCAAAGCGATAATTATGATTTTTTCCTTTTCTTCTTCAAGTTTTTCTGCAATTGATTTTGCATCAAGGCCCTGGTCTAAAAGCTGAAGGGCATATTCTGCAAGTATACTGCTGCCTACAGCGGCGCTTCCGCTGTCTACGATGTAGATGTTTTCGTATTCCTGTGCGGCAATTAAAGCGCTCTGGCAAGTGCCTGATAATTTTGAAGAAACTGTGATAACAACTGCACTTTCGCCTGCTTCTTTTGCTTTTTCAAATTCCTTCATGAAGGCATCAGGAATTGCCTGGCTTGTTGTAGGAAGCGTGTCGCTTTCAATAAGCTTTTCGTAGAAAGTTTTGTGGTCAATAGTTACGCCGTCAATAAATTCTTCTTCGCCGAAATGCACAGTGAGAGGTACAACGTGTATTCTTTCTCTCGCTTCAGGCATTAAATCGGCTGTTGAGTCTACAATTATTCTTGTTTTCATTTTAATCAGTCCTTTTTATTAATTTACAATTTTTACAGTAAATTTTTTAGTATTTTGAGATGTCATCAAGTCTTTCGCTGATGATTGAAAGACTGCGATAAAATGCCACTCTTTCTTCTTCTGAAAGTACATCGCTGATGGCATCAAGAATATTGTCTATTTTATCTGCAATTTTTTTGCCTGCTTCATTACCTTTTTCTGTGAGGTAAAGCGGGCTTTTATATCTTTTTGCATCTTTTGTTTCGCAAGTGATAAAATCATTTTTTTCAAGATAGTCCAATGAACGTGAAATGGTTGCCTTATCTTCTTCGCAAAGCTCGCAAAGCTCAGTTGCAGTAAGTGTTTCTGAAGAATATAAGTAATAGAGACAGGAGATGTGAGAACTTCTGAGATTGTATTCTGCCATTTCCTGATTTTTGATTTTTTTTATGTTACGGCTGATTCTGTTTATAAGCACTGTAAATGTTTCGAAACGATGGGACAGCTCCACCTGCACGATTTTCAGACCCTCACGGGGAGTAAGAATAGGCTCGTGTCCGGCAAAGCGGATATAAATGAGGTTCCGGCCGTCCTCTATGGCCTGAGTTACGAAACGCTCGGCCAGAAACCGGAATTCATCCAGAGACGGCACCTGCCAGACAACATTGTCTCCCATCCGGATATTGTCCAGGATCGCGTCCACCTGCGCAAATCCGCTCCTGACCCTGTCAAACGCCGCCATG
>JAFYQL010000182.1 GCA_017547125.1 Bacillota bacterium | reverse complement strand
CATACCGTTACAAGAGAGCCCTTATCCGTAAATCAAACTCAACTGACAAACAGATCCTTACACTTATTGAATATAATAACGAAGAAATCAAACAGGAAAACAGCAACAAAAACCCTATCGTAAACTCAGTTCAGAGAGATTATATGGCAGGGGAAGTTTCAAAGGACGTTACAAGAAGATTCCTTCTTCCTGAAGACGTTGTTAAGGCACACGAAGAAGGTCTTATCCACTTCCACGATGCTGACTACTTTGCACAGCATATGCACAACTGCTGCCTTGTAAACCTTGAAGATATGCTTCAGAACGGCACAGTTATCAGCGAAACAATGATTGATAAGCCAAAGAGCTTCTCAACTGCTTGTAACATTGCTACACAGGCTATTGCACAGATTGCCAGCAGCCAGTACGGCGGACAGAGCATCACACTTTCACACCTTGCTCCATTTGTTGATGTAAGCCGTCAGAAACTTAGAAAAATCGTTACAAAAGAATTTGAAGCAGCAGGCCTTACACTTGATGAAGCTAAAATTGATGAAATCACAGAAATGCGCGTAAGCGAAGAAATCGAACGCGGTGTTCAGATGATTCAGTATCAGGTAATTACACTTATGACAACAAACGGACAGGCTCCGTTTGTTACAGTGTTTATGTATCTTAACGAAGTGCCTGAAGGCAGAACAAGAGATGACCTTGCACTTGTTATCAAGGCGATGCTCAGACAGAGAATTCTTGGCGTTAAGAATGAAAAGGGTGTTTATGTAACACCTGCTTTCCCAAAACTTATCTATGTTCTTGAAGAAGACAATATGTACGAAGACAGCAAATACTGGGAAATTACACAGCTTGCTGCTAAATGTACAGCAAAGAGAATGGTTCCTGACTATATCTCAGAAAAAATGATGCTTGAACTTAAGGTTGACAAAAATGGCGACGGTCACTGCTATCCATGTATGGGCTGCAGAAGTTTCCTCACACCTTATGTTGATGCTGAAAATAAACCAAAATACTACGGCAGATTTAACCAGGGCGTTGTAACACTTAACCTTGTTGACGTTGCTTGCTCATCCGACGGCGACAAAGAAAAGTTCTGGAAGATTATGGATGAAATACTTGAGATCTGCTACAAAGCACTTATGTGCCGTCATAACAGACTTAAAGGAACACCAAGCGACGTTGCGCCTATCCTTTGGCAGCACGGTGCACTTGCAAGACTTAAAAAAGGCGAAACTATTGATAAACTTCTTTACAATGGTTATTCAACAATTTCACTTGGTTACGCAGGTCTTTACGAATGTACAAAATTTATGACAGGCAAGAGCCATACAGACCCTGAAGCAATGCCTTTCGCACTTGAAGTTATGCAGTATCTTAACGATGCATGTGCTAAGTGGAAGAAAGACAACAACATGGACTTCAGCCTTTACGGTACACCGCTTGAATCAACAACATATAAGTTTGCTAAATGTCTCCAGAAACGTTTTGGTATCATCAAAGACGTTACAGACAGAAACTACATCACAAACAGCTATCACGTACACGTTACAGAAGAAATTGACGCTTTCACAAAGCTTACATTTGAATCAAAGTTCCAGAAACTTTCACCAGGCGGTGCCGTAAGCTACGTAGAAGTTCCTGATATGCAGAAAAACCTTGATGCAGTTCTTGCAGTAATGCGTCACATCTACGACAACATTATGTATGCTGAACTTAACACAAAGAGTGACTACTGCCAGGTTTGCGGTTATGACGGCGAAATCGAAATTGTAAGTGACGAAGACGGCAAGCTTGTTTGGAAATGTCCTAACTGTGAAAACACAGATGAAGCTAAGATGAACGTTGCAAGACGTACTTGCGGCTACATCGGTACACAGTTCTGGAACCAGGGCAGAACTCAGGAAATCAGAGAAAGAGTTCTTCACCTTTAATTTGGAAGTGATATAAATGTATTACGGAAATATCAAAAAAACTGATATCGCTGATGGTCCGGGAGTGAGAGTAAGCCTTTTTGTATCAGGCTGCACTCACTGCTGCAAGGGCTGTTTTAACAGCGAAACATGGGATTTTAAATACGGCAAGCCATTTGCTGAAGAAACCGCAGACGAGATTATAAAGGCCCTTGCGCCGTCTCACATAGCGGGCTTCACAGTGCTTGGTGGTGAGCCGTTTGAACCCGAAAACCAGAAAGAACTGGCACCTCTTCTTAAAAGAATAAAAGAAACTTATCCCGAAAAGGATATATGGTGCTATAGCGGATATCTTCTTGATGAAGAGCTTCTTAAGGAAAGCCGTGCAAGATGTGAATATACTGACGAAATGCTTAAGTATATTGACGTGCTTGTGGACGGAGAGTTTGTTCAGGCAAAAAGAAGCCTTATGATAAACTACCGCGGCTCAACAAACCAGAGAATAATAATGGTTAAAGAAAGTTTAAAAGAAGGAAAGATAGTGCTTTCTGAATATAACGACTAAAAAATAAACCCCGAAACTTTATGTTTCGGGGTTTTTGTTTTTTAAATTATTGGGTTCTGATTATAAAATTCAACAAGATCGCTTTCAGGCATTAGTCTTGCAAGGGCAAAGCCCTGAATTTTATCAACACCATACTG
>JAFYQL010000181.1 GCA_017547125.1 Bacillota bacterium | reverse complement strand
TGGAAAGTTATCGTTAAGTGAGAGTGAAAAGCTGATGTGCAGTTATATGAGCAGCAGAGGTACTGCAGAGGATTTTTACTATGAGTCTTCTATAGATAAAAATGTGTATAACAGTATAAGGCTGACTTTAAAAGGCAGAAAAGGCATTATTCAGGAGTATGTAAGAAGTAACGGCGACGACATTTCAAGATGGGGCATGCTGCAGTACAACGGAAGTTTTGACGAGGGTGAAAACGGCAGTGAAAAGGTGCAGAAACTTCTGGATGTATATGGTCAGAAGAGAAGAAGTTTCAGCATAAAGGGTGCTTTTGGAGATACAAGCGTAAGAGGTGGAAGCACAATTTATGTGAATTTTGGCGAGCTTGGTGACATAAGTGTTGATGAGAAGATGACTGTTAAGAAGGTGAGCCATATTTTTGAAAGCGGTATGCATACAATGAACCTTGAACTGAGAGGCGGGATGATAAATGACTGATATGGTTTATCTGTTTGAGGAAGACGATGAGAAGATTCAGATGTTTTTTGATGAATTTGATGATGGACAGAGAGAAGACAATTTTTCTGCAGTAAGAGAAGACAGAGAAAAAGCATATTTATATGATGATGCTGATGATGTATACGGCAAGGCTTCAAGTGCGGAAAGTTGTGCTGCCGAAGGCGGAAATATCACGGAGAATAATGTTTTTTATGGTGTGGAAAAAGGCACAGATATATATGAGAGCATTTATCCGGAGTATAAAAACAGTTTTTTTGATGTGGAAGACAGAAATAATATCAGGACAGAATTTCTCAATAGTGAAGTTTACGGCGGAGATATTTTGAAGGCAGAGATTTTTGAGGGCAGACAGAATGCCAGAGAAAATGTGAAAAATGGTGATAAAAATATTTCTGTTACAGTAAACAACAATGTGTCGGTTACGAAGGAATGCGATATTGACGATGTGATTGAAAGGCTGAGTGCAAAAATTGCAGAGGCAGTTGAGGCTGCAGGCGAAGGAATGCACGTATAAGGTGGGCGGCATGGCAGAAAGATTGATAGAAAGCATTAAGAAGGTTTCGTCAGGTGTGAGATATGCACAGGAAAATACGGAGATAGTTTATGGCAAGGTTATAGGTGAAGATCCGGTGGTAATTCAGACTGGGCAGAAGCTGATGCTTGATGAAAAAAGGCTTATTTTTACTGACAATGTGAGAAAAATTGACAGAAATGTTGAAGTGAACTGGAGCATGGAAACAAGTGACAGCCATAGCCACAGTATACGAGGAAAGAAAATGATGACCGAGGACAACAGGCTGAAAAACGGGGACATGGTTGTGATGCTTAAAATGCAGGGCGGTCAGAAATATGTAGTGTTAAGCAGGGTGGTGATTTGATGATTCCTGAAGTGAGCGCTTGGGAAAAAGAAGAAAACAGATGGAAAACTACCAAGACATACAAAATTGATTTTGAAAAGAACAGAATACAGGGAAAAACTGACGGGAAAGACGCAGTGGCACAGGCAGTGTACAAAATTTTGAATACGGCAAGGTATGAGTTTGAGATATATAACTGGAATTATGGATGTGAAGTGAACAGTTTATTTGGCAAAAACAGTAAAGAGGCCGAAGTGTTAGCTGAAAAATATATTGAAGAGGCTTTGATGGCAGACAAGCGAATTAAAGGTATCAGAGATTTTTCAGCTAAGGCAGATAGAAATGTTTTGTCGGTTTACTTTGTGGCAGAAAGTACAGAGGGCGACATCAAAATTGAAAGTGAGGTGAAAATTTGATGTATGAGGAATTAACTTTTGAAAGGCTGCTTCAGGAAAAGCTGGATATGATAGATGACAGTTTTGACAAAAGACAGGGAAGTGTGATTTATGATGCTATGGCGCCTAATACGGCAGAAAGTGTGAAGCTTTATATGGCTATGAATATGCTTATGGACAGAAGTTTTGCAGATACTGCCGTGGGAGATGACCTGGAAAGAAGAACGGCAGAAAGAAATGTGCGAAGAAAAGAGGCTGTGTGTGCAAGGATAAAGGCTGAGTTTTATGACGGAGACTGCGAACTTTTTGATGTGAGCATTGGGGACAGATTTTTAAGCGGAAACTTTAACTACAAGGTTATTGAAAAGATATCTGATGGTGTTTTTGCACTTGAGTGTGAAACGGAAGGCGAAGGCGGAAATGCTTTTGAAGAAAAGCTTATTCCTGTGGAATATATTGACGGGTTATCTTATGGAAAGGTTGTTTCTGTTTTACTTTTCGGGGAAGAAAAAGAGGGTGACGAAAGTCTTAGAAAAAGATATTTTGAAAGTTTTAATGACAGAGCATTTGGCGGAAACATTGATGACTACAAGAAATATCTTAATGCCATTGAAAATGTGGGCGGTGCAAAGATTTATCCTGCATTTTATGGCGGCGGCACGGTGAAAATTGTGATTATGGACAATGGACACAATGTACCGACTGAAGAAACAGTTGCAGTTGTTCAGAAAATGATCGATCCCGTGCCTAAAGGCAGCGGGCTTGGTATTGCA
>JAFYQL010000180.1 GCA_017547125.1 Bacillota bacterium | reverse complement strand
GTATACCTATTTCAAACTGGAAAAGACCTTCCCTTGCAGTTTTAAGAAACTCTATTGTTTCATCATCAAGAACATGTGCTTCAATTTCCATATGGAAGTTTGTAACGCCGTTGTCGTGGTCCATAAGGTATTTCCATATGTTCATTGCATGCTTTTTGTTGCAGTTAAAGGTTCTGTCCACAAATTTGACCTGCTTTACCCTGTTGTCAATAAAATGCTGAAGGTCAGACATAACTCTCTCTTCAGAAAGAAAATGAACACCCTTTTCAACAGAAGACAAACAGAACTGACAGTTATACGGACAGCCTCTCTGTGTTTCATAATATATAATTTTGTTTTCAAAACCGCTTAAATCTTCATACACAAAAGGCACTTCATCAAGGGATGCAGGCACACACATCTCATTTTTGCATATTCCCTTTTCGCCTCTGTATGTAAGGTTATAAACCTCTTCAACATTTCTTTCGCCCATAAAGTATTCCACAAGGCTTAAAAACGGCTTTTCGCCTTCACCCCATAAAACCATATCAATATATTCATTTTCAGCAAGAAACTCCTCACTGTCAAAACTCACTTCAGGGCCGCCGCATATTATACGGCACTTTGGCAATACTTTCTTTATGCACTGCGCAATATCCTTCACCATATCTATGTTCCATATATAGCAGGAAAAACTCACAACATCAGGATTTTTTTCATAGATATCCTTAAGAATATATGATTCTTCGTTGTTTATGGTATATTCGCATATTTCTATGTTTTCTTCGTATTTCCTGGCATAAGACTTAAGGCATCTTACCGCAAGAGAAGAATGTATAAACTTTGCATTTATGGCTGTAAGAAGTATTTTCATATGTGCACCTCAAAAAATATATATCTAAATAATTATATCATATTTTGCTTATTTAAGCCACAAAGGAGTGATTATTTGAAAAACCTTGCAGTCATACTAACAGGGCTTTTTTCCGGCTTTGCAAATGGTCTTTTCGGCAGTGGCGGCGGTACGGTTGCCGTGCCTGCCATGGAAAAATTTCTTCATATCTCCACTCACAAAAGTCACGCAACTGCCATAGCTTTTATACTTCCCCTTTCTGCAGTTTCTGCCGCAATATACATTTTCCGCACTGAAATTCCTTGGAATATAGTACTGCCAGTTTGCATCGGCAGTATCTCAGGCGGAATTATAGGAGCAAAATATCTTAAAAAAATTCCCTCCAAACATCTGCACAAAATGTTTGCGATTTTTATGCTTACAGCAGCATTAAGGATGATATTATGAAATTCTTTTTTACCGGTCTTTTATCAGGAATAATCAGCGGTATAGGTATAGGCGGCGGAACGATACTTATTCCTGCTATTTTGTTTTTAAGCGACATAACGCAAAAACAGGCACAAAGTGTAAACCTTATATGTTTTCTACCGACTGCCGTGGCTGCCGTTTTTATACACTCCAAAAACAAAAATATCGAAAAGCATATCCTTAAACCACTTCTTCTTTTCGGCATACTTGGTACCGTCGCCGGCTCTTTGGCCGCACTTTATATAGACAACACCATATTACAAAAGCTTTTCGGATTTTTCCTTCTTTTCATGTCCATAAGGGAGTTTTTTACAAAAAAATAAAGCACTGTATTTTTACAGTGCTTTTCATCATTTCTTTCTTTTAAGCTGTGATTCGTTTCCGTCTTCGTCAACAAAAACGATGTTTTCAAGCTGGCCTCTTGTTCTTCTTCTGAAATCTTCAAGATATTCTTTTCTAAGTTTGTCTCTTTCAGCAATTTCTTCTGCTGTAAGGCCAACTGTTTTTGCTTTATGCGCAAGTTCATTTATTCTTTTAAGTCTCTCAGTAATAACTGTATCTTCAATAAATTCGTTCACTTCAATTCTCCTTTCAAAATTCCAACTCGCATTATATTATCACAAAATTCAAGCCACTTCAAGGCAGATTATTTAAACTATAGACTTTTCACACCAAATAAAGTAAAATTTACTAAAAAGGAGGAATGAATATGGATATTATCAGCCTTGTAATGTTTGTATATATACTGCTTATATTTATGTTTATCTCAAAGGCAATCAAGGCATCTGCACGCAGAAAAACCATGCAAAACCGCACTGCACAGCCTCGCCAGAACACAGTTCAGAAACAATACACATATAATCGTCCGGCACAAAAAACAAGCACAGGCTCAGAATATATAAATAACGAACGTAAAAAAGAAAGCAAAAAGAAAATCACAGTTTTCGGCAAAAAAGACCCTGACTGTGATCTTGATGAAAGATACTTTGGTTCAAAAAACCAAAACAAAGATTTGTGGTAATGAAAAAGTGGAATGCATATCGCATTCCACTTTATTTTTTAGGGAAAAATTATTTCTTTGGTACCATTTCAAATGGAATACCAGCTTTTCTCTTCTGGTAGTATTCAGCAGTTGCTGTGAATAATACGTCAGCTGATGAGTTAAGTGCTGTTTCAACAGAGTCCTGAATAACACCGATGATGAAACCTACACCTACAACCTGCATTGCCACATCATTTGAAATACCGAAAAGTGAACAAGCAAGTGGAATAAGAAGAAGTGAACCGCCTGCAACACCTGAAGCACCACAAGCTGAAATTGAAGCAAGGACACTTAAGATAATAGCTGATGGGATGTCAACTGAAATACCAAGTGTTGTTGCTGCTGCAAGTGTCATAACTGTGATTGTGATAGCAGCACCGTTCATGTTGATTGTAGCACCAAGTGGGATTGATACTGAGTAGTTGTCTTCGTTAAGACCAAGCTTTTTGCAAAGAGCCATGTTCATAGGGATGTTTGCAGCTGAGCTTCTTGTGAAGAAAGCTGTGATACCACTTTCTTTTACACATGTGAATAAAAGTGGGTATGGGTTTTTCTTTGTTGCAACAAATACCATAAGTGGGTTTGTAACAAATGCAATGAAGAGCATAGCACCAACAAGAACAAGGATAAGTTTGCCGTATACAGCAAAGATATCAAGACCGCTTGTTGAAACTGCTTCAAATACAAGACCCATAACACCAAATGGTGCAAAGCTGATTACCCACTGAACTGCCTGTCCAAGAGCATCTGCAAGGTTTGAAAGTACCTGTTTTGTGTTGTCGCTTGCTACTTTAAGTGCTGTACCTAAAATAGCTGCCCATGTAAGTACACCGATGTAGTTAGCGTTTGCCATAGAAGCAACAGGGTTTGCTACTGCATTAACAAGGATACCTTTGATAACCTGGCCAATACCTTCTGGAGCTGAATTTTCTGCTGCTGCTGTAAGTACAAGTTCTGTAGGAGCTACAAAGCTGAAAAGTACTGCTACTACTGAAGCAATAAGTGTTGATGCTAAGTAGAAGAAAAGTACTGTCTTCATGTTGCCAGCGCCTTCGCCTTTTGATGAAGCAAGTGAGCTCATAACAAGTACAAATACAAGCACTGGAGCAACTGCTTTAAGAGCACCTGTGAAAAGTGAACCAAAGATTGTAACTACTGTAGCCTGAGGAACAACAAGTGCAAGGATAACACCAATGATAAGACCGCATACGATTCTCTTGATGAGGCTGATGCTGTTCCATTTGATAAATAATTCTTTCATTTCGTCATTTCCTTTCATAAGATAATATTTCCCGTATAATAATGTGACGCCATAATTATACTTTCTGTATAAACAGAAAAATGGTACATCTGACATTTCTGATGACACAGTGCACTTCCCCTATAG
>JAFYQL010000179.1 GCA_017547125.1 Bacillota bacterium | reverse complement strand
TGTTGAACTGTTTACTTTATATCATATTTTTTTGTTTGCATCAATGCCTGGTGAATTTGACGTAGTTGTAGTCTATCAGTCAATAAGTAAAAATGGATATTTAAAACTTGTGTTGACAGCAGAGCCGTAGTATATTATATATTAGTTTATTGTATATAAATACTAGGCGGAGGTATATCATGAGAGTAAGAAATAAAGCATGGGCTCCAGAAGAGCTTGAAAATAACAAACATATGATTCACGATCCTGAAGGCTGCAAAGGTAGATGGAAAGAAGTTTTTGGCAATGACAAGCCTATCCACGTTGAAATTGGCTGCGGCAAAGGCAGATTTGTTTCACTGATGGCACTTGCCAACCCAGATATCAACTATGTAGGTATTGAAAGACAGACAACTGTAATTGCTATTGCAGCAAGAAGAATTACAGAAGAACAGGAAAACATTTTCCTTACACAGGTTGACGTTGAAAACCTTGAAAACTACTTTGAAGTTGGCGAAATCGACAGACTTTACATCAACTTCTGCGATCCATGGCCAAAGAAGGCACACGCAAAAAGAAGACTTACACACAGAAACTTCCTTGAAATGTACAAGAGAGTTTTTGGTGAAAAGGCAGAAATCTTCTTCAAAACAGACAACAGAGGTCTTTTTGAATTCTCACTTGAAGAAATGAATGAAAATGGTTGGAAGTTCTCAAACATTTCTCTTGACCTTCATAAAGATGAATGTCCTTGGAATATCATGACAGAATACGAAGAAAAATTCTCATCAAAGGGTCAGCCTATCTACAGACTTGAAGCAAGATGGGAAAAATAAAATGAATTTTTAACAGCTGTATTATTTTACGGCTGTTATTTTTTTATAAAAAACAGAAGAAAAAGTTCTGTGAGGAGAATTGTGGTTGGAGAAAATATACGCTTAAAATAAGCAAAAACCTTGTAAAACAGACATTCTTTGGTTTGACATGGAAGAATTATTTCTATATAATAAAAAAGGATAAATTTGGGGGAGTGGTTCGTTTTTTATGGAACTTAAAGAATGTATAAATTTTTTACTTACAAACGCACAGCATAACGTATTTCAGTATTTAAGCAAAAGACTTACTGAATATGATGTTACACCTGTTCAGCATGGCGTTTTAAGCTGCCTTATGGGCAAAAGCTATGATACACCAAAGCACCTTGCAGAAAGCATGAGCCTTGAAACATCAACAATTTCAGGTGTTCTCGACAGAATGCAGAAAAAAGGTCTTATCGACAGAGTAATCAATAAAGAAGACAGAAGAGAAGTTCAGGTACGCCTTACAGATAAGGGTCGTGAGCTTGAAGAAAAAATCACTGTTATTATTGATGAGGTTAATGCAGAAGTGCTTAAAAGTTTCAGCGAAGAAGAGGTTGCTTCTTTGAAAGACTTCCTCAGAGCAATTGCATCAGACAGTTTTGGAGAATGATTATAAGTCTACACATAGTGTAGACTTATTTTTTTTGACCTTGAGGATTTTAAGTGGTATAATATTATAAATAAAAATGTAATTCAGCAGTTTTATGCTAATAAAAATATACAGGCAGGAGGTTATACTATGAAGAATGTAGTATTTACAATAGGCAGACAGTATGGCAGCGGCGGCAGACTTATAGGCGAAAAACTCGCGAAGGAACTTGGTATTCCTTTCTATGACAAAGAGCTTTTAACACTTGCGGCAAAAGAAAGTGGTTTCTGTGAAGAAATATTTGAAACACACGATGAAAAGCCAACAAGCAGCTTTTTATATTCACTTGTTATGGGCGGATATGGCAGCGACAGCATGCCTTTAAACCACAAACTTTTCCTTGCTCAGTTTGAAACTATCAAAAAAGTGGCAAAGCAGGGTCCTTGTGTTATCTTAGGCAGATGTGCAGACTATGCCCTTGAAGAAATGCCAAATGTTGTTAACGTGTTTATTCACGCAGACATCAAGGAAAGAGCGAAAAGAGCAGTTGAAGAATACGGAGAAGACCCTAAAACTGTTGAAAGTATAATCAACAAAACAGATAAGAAAAGAGCAAGCTACTACAACTATTATTCAGACAAAAAGTGGGGCGCAATGGATACATACAACCTTTCTATCGACAGCGGAAAGATTGGCATTGACAATGCAGTAAAACTTATCAAAGAATTTGCTGAAATGATTGAAGAATGATGACTGAAAAAGAAAAAATGCTTTCGGGCAGGCTTTATGATGCATCAGACAATGAACTTCTTGAAGCAAGAAAAAATGCCAGATTGCTTTTTGAAGAATATAACAAAACTTCCGTAACAGAAGGCGAAAAAAGAAGAGAAATTGCAGAAAAGCTTTTTGGAAAATGCGGCAAAAATCTTTATATCGAGCCGAATTTCAAATGTGACTATGGTTTCAATATAGAGTTTGGCGACAATGTATACATAAATTTTGACTGTGTAATACTTGACTGTGCAAAGGTTAAAATAGGCGATAACTGCCTTATTGCACCACAGGTTGGTATTTATGCGGCAACGCATCCTGTTTTACTTGAAGAAAGAATGACGGGCCTTGAGTATGCAAAAGACATTGTTATAGGCAATAACTGCTGGCTTGGAGGACACAGTACAATCTGCCCGGGTGTAACACTTGGAAACAACGTAATTGTGGCGGCAGGCAGCGTGGTTACAAAAAGCTTTGGCGACAATGTGATTATAGGCGGAAACCCTGCAAAAATAATAAGAGAAAATAACTGACTGAAACCGACATCGTTTTAGCAGGAGG
>JAFYQL010000178.1 GCA_017547125.1 Bacillota bacterium | reverse complement strand
ATCAAGCTCGCCTGATGTAAGTTTTACGATATAGCTTCCAAGTGCAGCCTCAAACTTGTCCATAATTTCTTCGTCTGCAGAAATCTTTTCAAAGAGCTTTTCATCGTAATTAAATACAAGGTTAATTGCATTTCCAAGAAGTGAGTATGATAAGTTTGCCATTGTGTTGGCAACCTTTTTAGCCTGTTCAATAGCAAGGTGAGGTGTATTGATAAGGAGATCATCAAGAAGCATAAGTTCTTTTTCGCCTTCTGACACTTCGCCGTCTTTAACAAAACGTCTTGAAAGTTTGATAAGTACATCAACAAAAGGAACAAGAATAATTGTTGTTGCAATGTTGAAAAGTGTATGGAAATCGGCAATGTTACCTCTGTTCATAGGCATTTCCCAGAAGCTGAAGTTGATGATTGAATGTGCTCCGTAAATAACGATGAAGAACACAACAAGACCAATTACATTACTTAATACGTCAATAACAACTGCACGTTTGGCATCTCTTTTTGAACCAAGTGAAGCAAGTACAACTGTGATACATTTACCAACGTTCATACCAAGGATAATTGGCACTGCAGTTGAGAATGTGATTGCACCTGTTGATGAAAGAGCCTGAAGAATACCTACTGCTGCTGATGATGACTGGATAGCTGCTGTAAGGCCAAGACCAAGAAGCATACCAAGAATAGGATTCTTAAAGATAAAAAACATATTTGTAAACCATTCCATCTCTTTAAGAGGTGAAAGAGTTTTTTCCATTGTATTCATACCAAAGAAAATCATACCGAGACCAAGAAGAATCATACCGATATCTTTTTTCTTTCTCTTTTTGCAGAATACAAAAAGCACTGCACCAAGACCTAAAAGAATAGGACCAAATGAAGATGGTTTTAAAAGTTGGAGAAGTACGCCTGTACCCTGAAGGTCACCAAGACGAAGGAGCTGACCTGTAACAGTAGTACCGATGTTGGCACCCATAATAACAGGTACGGCATTTCCAAGTTTCATGATGCCGGCATTAAGAAGACCGATAACCATGATAGTTGTTGCTGAAGATGACTGGATAACCCCTGTAACGGCTGTACCAAGACCTACGCCCTTCATTCTGCTGCTTGTAAGTTTTTCAAGCATCTTTTCAAGACGTGCACCGGCAATTTTTTCAAGGCTGGCACCAAGAACATTCATACCGTACAAGAACAACCCAACACCTGCAAATAATGGTAAAAAGCTTATTAAACTCATTTTCATTCTCCTTTAAATAACTTTCACATTGATTTTACATCAAGTACAGTATAGCATTTTTCGAACCCATTAAAAAGACAAATTACTTTTAAAAAGCACCAAAATTTTACTCTTCGTCTTATGCAATTTTAAACTTCACCTTATTTCTTTTCGTCATTTTTACATTCCGTTTACAAACAAAAAAAGAACCCTATAGCTCGTATAAGGTTCTTTTTAAAATCACGCACTCTCATTTTCTTCAAACTGCGAGTTATATAATGCGGCATAAAAACCGTCTTTTTCCATAAGTTCATTGTGTGAGCCCTGCTCAACAATATCGCCGTTTTTAATTACAAAAATAATGTCCGCATTTTTAATTGTTGAAAGTCTGTGGGCAATAATAAAGCTTGTTCTGCCTTCCATAAGGTTATCCATAGCCTTCTGAATAAGCACCTCTGTTCTTGTGTCAACAGAGCTTGTGGCTTCATCAAGAATAAGTATTCTGCTGTTTGAAAGTATCGCACGGGCTATGGTAATAAGCTGCTTCTGGCCCTGTGATACGTTTGTTGCCTCTTCATTAAGTTCCATATTGTATCCGCCCGGAAGAGTTTTTATGAAGTGGTGTGCGTGTGCCGCCTTTGCCGCCTCAATAACCTCTTCATCAGTTGCATCAAGTCTTCCGTAGCGTATGTTTTCCATAATACTTCCCTTAAAAAGCCATGTATCCTGAAGTACCATTCCCAATGATTTTCTAAGTTCACATCTGTCAAAGTCTTTTATATTGTGTCCATCTATCAATATACGGCCTTCATTTACATCATAAAATCTCATAAGAAGTTTTACCAAAGTTGTTTTGCCAGCACCTGTAGGCCCTACAATAGCTATATTCTGACCTGCTTTTACATCAGCACTGAAGTCTTTGATAATAACTCTATCTTCGTTGTATCCAAACTTAACGTGGTCAAACTCTACATGGCCCACTATATCTTCAGGCATTACTTTTCTTGTTTTTTCAACTCCGTCTGTAACGTCACTACACATAGCAGGATTTTCTGCAAACTGATTTTCTTCATCCTCTTCAAGGAAAGCAAATACTCTTTCTGCCGCCGCAGCCATAGACTGAAGCATATTTGAAACATTGGCAATCTGATTTATAGGCTGAGTAAACTGACGTACATACTGTATGAACGACTGAATATCCCCTACTTCGATGACTCTCTTTATGCTTAAAAATGCACCAAATACTGCAACTGCAACATAACCAAGGTTACCGATAAAGTTCATAAGAGGCTGCATTACGCCTGAAATAAACTGGCTTTTCCATGCAGAATCATAAAGCATATCGTTGTTCTTTTTAAATTCTTCAATTACCTTTTCTTCACGGTTAAAAAGCTTAACTACGTTGTGTCCGCCAAAAAACTCTTCAACCTGACCATTAACTTCGCCAAGATAATGCTGCTGAGCCTTAAAATACTTCTGCGAATGTCCCACAACAGTCTTAACAACCATTGCAGAGCAAGGAAGCATCAAAAGTGCGATAAGCGTCATAAGCGGGCTAATTGAAAGCATCATTATAAGCACACCAATAACCTGTGCCACACTTGAAACAAGCTGTGTTATAGTCTGGTTTAAGTTCATACCAAGGGTATCAACGTCGTTTGTAACAACAGAAAGTATATTTCCGTATGTCTTTTTGTCATAATACTTCATTGGCAGACGGTTTATTTTTTCAGAAATTTCTTTTCTCAGTCTATAGGCAGTCTTTTGTGAAACACCGGACATTATAATGCCCTGAAGAAGAGAAAACATCCAGCTTATACCATAAAGCACCATAAGTGTCACAAGTATAGAGC
Source organism: Bacillota bacterium (assembly GCA_017547125.1). Lineage (GTDB taxonomy): Bacteria > Bacillota > Clostridia > Lachnospirales > Anaerotignaceae > HGM11808. The sequence continues at coordinate 2,279 of JAFYQL010000178.1, read as the reverse complement.
CTATTTTAGCCATATCAACAGATCCTGCGCCGTTAAGTTTTCTTACCGCTCCGTTAAACACTTCTGTTGTAGCCATACCAAGCAGTCTTGGACCTATAACATTGAATATAGTACTGCCTGCTGCAAAAAGGATTACAAGAATAATGGCTGTGTGGTATCCGGAAAGATATTTATATACTTTTTTGATTGTTCCTTTAAAGTCCTTTGGCTTTTCAACAGGTCTTCCCGGTCCGCCGTGTCTTCTGCCCGACATATTAGGTCTTTGTTTAAAATTAGGTTCTGCCACTTTTCCCTCCTCCTTTCTTATTCGTTTTCGCCAAGTTCTTTCTGTGAAAGCTGGCTTAATGCAATCTGTCTGTAAACTTCGCAGTTTTTCATAAGCTCATCGTGAGTTCCTACTCCAACAACTTTACCGTCATCAAGAACAACTATCTTTTCTGCGTGAAGAATTGTGCTTATTCTCTGCGCAACTATGATAACTGTTGAGTTACTCACGTTTTCCTTAAGTGCTTTTCTGAGTATCTTGTCAGTCTTGTAGTCAAGAGCTGAAAAACTATCGTCAAAAATATAAACCTTTGGTTGTCTCGCAATGGCTCTTGCAATAGAAAGTCGTTGTTTCTGTCCGCCGGAAACATTGACTCCGCCCTGGGCAATATGTGATTCATAATTGCCTTCTTTTGTAAAAATAAATTCTTCAGCCTGGGCAATCTGTGCTGCTTTTTTCATAAGTTCTTCATCATCTTCTTCGCCAAAGAGAATATTGCTCTTTATTGTGCCGGAAAAAAGAATGCCCTTCTGCGGTACAAAGCCGATGTTTTTTCTTAAGGTCTTCATATCCATATCCTTAATATCAACATCGTCAAAAAGTATTGCACCTTCACTCACATCATAAAGACGCGGAATAAGTGAAACTGCCGTTGATTTTCCGCTGCCGGTACTACCTATAAGTGCAGTTGTTTCGCCCGGCATAGCAGTAAATGATACATTTTCAAGTACATTTTCATCAGAGTCACTGTATCTGAATGTTACGTTTCTGAATTCCACCTTGCCTATTATTTTTTCAGGCTCAACTGTTGCTTCAGCATTTTTTATTTCATTTTCAACCTTAAGCACTTCTTCTATTCTTTCGGCAGAAATCACGGCTCTAGGAAGCATAATGCTTATCATAGTGATAAACATAAATGACATAATGATGTGCATTGCGTATGAAATAAACGCCATAATATCACCAACCATCATTGTGCCCTCATTAGCACCCTTTGCACCCATAAGCACAATAAGTACTGCAGTGCCGTTCATTATAAGTGTCATTGACGGCATCATAAATGTCATTGTTCTGTTTGTGAAAAGCTGTGTTTTCATAAGGCGTGCATTTGCCTTATCAAATCTTTCCTCTTCAAACTTTTCACGGCTGAATGCCCTTATAACAGGAATACCTGTAAGTATTTCTCTTGCAACAAGGTTAAGGTTATCTATAAGTGTCTGCATTATCTTAAACTTTGGCATAGCTATGCACATAAGAAGCCCTACAAGGCTTAAAAGCACAAGCACCGCAAGAGCAATTATCCAGCTTAAAGACACATTTGTGCTTACGGCCATTATTATGCCGCCTACGGCCATAACAGGCGCAAACATAACTATTCTGAACATCATGCCTGTTATCTGCTGAATCTGCTGAATATCATTTGTACAACGAGTTATAAGAGATGCAGTTGAAAAACTGTTCATTTCGGCATTTGAAAAACCAAGCACCTTTTCAAACACCTTAATTCTTAAGTCACGGCCTGTTGATGCAGATATTTTTGATGCACAAAAACCGCTTATTATAGATGCAATCATAGCCGCAAGAGCAAGAATAATCATATTCAAGCCTTTGCTCTTAAGGTATGATATCTGCATTTTGTTTACATCAACGCCCATTTCTTCATACATATTTTTCATAAATGTAAGGGCAGTGTTTTTAACATTTTCTTCGCCTGAAGTTAAAAGATATGCCATTTTGCTTTCTTTTATCTGCACTGCATTTTCTTCGTTCAAGCCTTCAAAACTTCCGTTTTCATTAACATAAAGGCTTAATACTGCAGTATTTTCTGTAAGCATTGTTTCAAGGCTTGCAAGTTCTTCTTCGCTGATACCTTCATCTAGAACATAAACTTCTTCGGCAAATTCTGTTTCTGAAACAGTGTAGAATTTGTCAAAAACAGCCTCTTCTTCGTCTGTCATAAGCATCTTTGTATATTCTGCCTCTTCAATGCCATAGTATCCGTCAGTCACACTTT
>JAFYQL010000177.1 GCA_017547125.1 Bacillota bacterium | reverse complement strand
GGCGGCGGTGTTATGCGTGATGTTATGGCCAATCAGCTTCCGCTTATATTTGTAAAGCACATCTATGCCTGTGCATCTCTTGCCGGTGCTCTGCTTACAGTTTTACTTTGGGGAACATCAGAAAAACTGGCTGTTGTCTGCGGTTTTGCTCTCACAATATTCGTTCGATTTATTGCGGCGCACTACAAACTCAACCTTCCAAGAATAAAACACAAATAAAAAAATCCCGGGTTACATAAAGTAATCCGGGTTATTTTTTATAACATATCTTTGTATTTTTCAGCTTTCATTTTCATTTCTTCTGCAGTCATTTCAACAAGCTCAGTTTTTTCGCCGCCTATAAGACGTGCAATTTCATCTATGCTGCCGTCAACATTAAGCTGACGCACACCTGAAACTGTTTTGCCGTCATTAACTGTTTTTTCAATAAGAAAATGATTGTCTGCCATTGCTGCAATCTGCGGAAGATGAGTTATGCACAAAATCTGTCTTTCTTTTGAAATAAGCGCCATTTTTTCAGCAACCTTCTGTGCTGTTATTCCGCTTACACCTGTGTCAATTTCGTCAAAAATGAATGTTTCAATACAGTCCGCATTGGCAATGACTGTTTTAAGCGCAAGCATAACACGGCTCATTTCACCGCCTGATGCAATCTTTGCAAGCGGCTTCAAATCTTCGCCCGCATTAGGTGTAATAAGAAATTCAACCACATTACAGCCTTTTGAGTTAAATGTATCTTTTTTTGTAACACTTATTTTAAACCTTGCGTTTTTCATTTCAAGGTCTTTAAGCTGAGTTTCAATTTTTTCTTCAATAACTGCAGCAGTAGACACTCTTATCTTGTCCATGCCGTCGCAGATATCCTTTATTCTTGCAAAAAGCACTGCCTTTTCTTCCTTAAGGCGTTTAAGTGCTTCTTCACTGTTTATTATAAAGTCAAGTTCACTCTGACACTTTTCTCTGTATTTAAGTATGTCCTCAACTGTATTGCCATATTTACGTTTGAGATGATATATAAGGTCAAGTCTTTCTTCAATTTCTTCTATTTCACGTTCATTTGAAGAAATATTTTCTGCATAGGATTTAAGACTCTTAACAGTTTCATCAAGCTGAGCCTCAACATCGCATATCATATCATATATTTCGCCTGCAGAAGTGTCTATATTGCTTACACTGCCCATAGACTTCACACATTCGCCTATGCTATCCATAGCACCCTGACCCTTTTCTCCACCGTAATAAAGCAGTTTAAGGCATTCATTGGTGTATTTTTTAATCTTTTCAGCATTATTAAGCACCTGTTTTCTTTCAGCAAGAACTTCTTCCTCGCCTACAGTAAGTGCTGCATCATCAATTTCGCCTATTCTGAACATAAGCATCTCTATCTTCTGCGCTCTTTCGTCATCATCACCGCTGAGCTCTTCAATACCGCTTAATATGTTCTTATATTTTTTGATAATCTCTGCCATTTCCGCCTTAAGGTTTTCCAACGGTGCACCGCAGAATTTATCAAGGAGATCCATATGTCTTGCAGGATTAAGAAGAGACTGATGCTCATGCTGACCATGGATATCAATAAAGCTTTCAGAAAGCTGCTTAAGCATAGCGGCAGTAACATTGCTTCCGTTTATACGGCTGCTGCTTTTGCCCTCGCTTGTAAGCACACGTTTTATAACTACTGTGCCATCTTCGCTTTCTATATCCATATCCTGAAGTTGTTTTAAAACAGTTCTGTCATTGAAAGAAAATACTGCCTCAACCCATGCCTTGTCCTGACCCTTGCGCACAATGTCCCTGCCTGTTCTTTCACCAAGAACAAAGTTGAGAGAGTCAATAATCATAGACTTTCCGGCACCGGTTTCACCTGAAAGAATATTAAGTCCTTTTCCAAACTCAATTTCTTCCTTTTCAATCAATGCTATGTTGTTTATGCTAAGTCTTTCAAGCATAATTACCCACCTCAGTCAGCATTCATAATTTTTGTAAGCTTCTGAATAAATTCAACTGCCTGGTTATGTGTTCTTGCAACACAGAAAACTGTATCATCGCCTGCAATAGTACCAAGAATGTCGCTGTTATGTAAGTTGTCAACTGCAACTGCAACTGCCATAGCCATACCATTAAGCGTTTTGATAACTATCATATTCTGTGCATAGTCCATTCTTAACACCGCATCTCTGAACACTCTGATAAGTCTTTCTGAAATGCCTGCATCAGCATTTTTGATAGCAGTATATTTCTGCTTGCCGTTTTCTGTTGATATTTTTGTAAGCTTCATTTCTCTGATATCACGGGAAATAGTAGCCTGTGTAACATCAAAACCTTCTTCCTTAAGCATTGAAGCCAAATCTTCCTGTGTTTCAATAGCGTTCTTTTCAATTATTTCAAGTATTTTTGTATGTCTTGCTATCTTCACTTTACCTTCCCCCGTTATTAAACATTTTTTGTCTTAAAATATCATAGAAACCTAATTTGCTTGTTTTTATAATAGAAAGATACTTGTCTGATTTTCTTATGGTAACAGTATCGTTCATATTTACTTTTGACATGTGTCTTCCGTCTGCTGCCACTGTAAGCACGGTGTGTGAGCGTCTGTTGATAACAAGCTTAACAACATCTTCAGCGCTTATTACTATGCTTCGTGCATACATTGTGTGAGCACATATAGGCGTAATTGCCAGCGAGTTTGAATCCGGCTTAAGTATAGGACCGCCGGCTGAAAGATTATATGCAGTTGAGCCTGTAGGTGTTGAAACAAGCACCCCGTCGCCGAAGAAATCGTCAAGGTATTCGTCATTTACATAAACACCAACCTCAACCATGTTACCCCTTGATACCGCAAACTCGTTAAGACAGTAATATGTGCCGTTGCCGTTAAATGCACTTTCAACATCAGCCTCAAGCATCATATGCTTTTCGATATAGCACTCGTTGTTAATTACTTTCAGCACTGACTCTTCCATTCCGTGTATATCTGTGTCTGTAAGGAATCCCAGATGTCCAAGGTTTATCCCAAGAAGAGGTGTTTTGTTGAATGCTGCTTTTTTGCTTATATCAAGTATCGTACCGTCTCCGCCCAAAAGAACAATAAAGTCCGTGTTTGCAAACAATTCTTCTTCTGTACAGGCAGTTTCTTTAAAGACAAGCTTTTCAGCCGTAGTTTCTTTCATCATAGGCGTACATCCGTGCTGATTCAAAAAACTCACAAGCTTTTCTGTAGCCTGATAACTTTCACGTTTTTCAAGATTTGGTATAATGCCTACCTTTTTCACATTATCACCTTCTTATAACACATCATGGCTGCTGCGGCTTACAGTATCTGCCATAGCATAGGCCTCTTCCTTTGTCATACCTTCATTCTTTTTGTCAAGAAGTATAAGGTATTCTATGTTTCCTTCAGGTCCTTTAATAGGTGAATAACTTATGTTAATCACGTTAAGGCCCTTTTCGAAGGCATAATCTATAATTTTCACAATAACTTCTTTATGTACAGATAAGTCTCTTACAACGCCTTTTTTGCCTACCTTTTCGCGTCCTGCTTCAAACTGCGGCTTTATAAGACACACAAGCTGTGCTGCATCTGTCATTCTTGTAAGTGCAGGTTCAATAACCATAGTTAAAGAAATAAATGATACGTCAACTGATGCAAAGTCAGCAAGGTCAGGCACATGTTCTTCTGTGAGATAACGTACGTTAGTTTTTTCAAGGCAAACTACCCTTGGGTCATTTCTAAGACCCCAGTCAAACTGACCATAACCCACGTCAATTGAGTATACCTTGCTTGCACCGTTCTGCAGCATACAGTCTGTAAAGCCACCTGTTGATGCGCCGATATCCATACAGATTTTATCCTGAAGCTCAACGCCGAATTCATTGATAGCCTTTTCAAGCTTAAATCCGCCGCGGCTTACATATTTCATTTTAACGTCCTTAACAGTAATTTCTGCTGTTCTGTCAACCTTTGTGCCTGCTTTGTCTTCTTTTACACCGTCAACATATACCTGTCCCGCCATAATAAGAGCCTTTGCTCTTTCACGAGAAAGTTCAGGGTGACACTGTGTAACAAGAATATCAAGTCTTTCCTTATCTGCCATAAGTAAAATTACCTTTCTTTAGTCGATAATACTTTTCACGGTATTGTAAATTCCATCTGCATCAAGGCCATATCTTTCAAAAAGCTGCTCCCTTGTGCCGTGTTCAACAAACTTGTCATCAAATGCAAAGCTGAAAACTCTTTTCTTAAGTCCGAGGTTTTCAATTTCACCTGAAACAAGACTGCCGAAACCACCATTTCTGATGCCGTCTTCAACAGTAAATATATATTCGCATTTTTCACATGCGTTTCTAATCATTTCTATATCCATAGGCTTAACAAATCTTGCATTATAAACCATTGGATTGTGTCCGTCTTTTTCAAGCATTTCAGCAACTGCCATAGATGTTTCAAACATAGATCCACAGCTTAATATTGCTATCTTTTCGCCGTCTTTAACAAGCTCAGCCTTACCTTTT
>JAFYQL010000176.1 GCA_017547125.1 Bacillota bacterium | reverse complement strand
TTTCCAGGCTTTTTTTGTGCCCTAAATGCCATAATGGCAACAGGAATAAAATGGTAAAAAAACTCTATTGTGAAAATTGATGGATTATGCAATAATAATGTTGATATGTGGAAAACCTTGTAAAGACAACAATATTTAGCACTTGAAACATAATTTTATGCAAGATAATGTTGTTTTGAAGGTGTGGGTAATGTGGATAAAAAAGTGAATAACAATAATTAGCACACGAAATATTGTGGATAATGTGTAAAACTTGTTGATAAGTTAAGTTTTGGAGGATTTCAATGGAAAAGTTGCATAAACTTATGAAAAATTATGAAGAAAAATACGCAGACAGAAGACTTGTTTTTGGCGAAGGTGACGAAAATACAAAAGTTATGCTTATTGGCGAAGCGCCGGGCGGCGAAGAAGAAAAGCTTGGAAGACCTTTTGTTGGAAAAGCAGGAAAAAATCTTGATGAATTTATAGAACTTGCCGGACTTTTAAGAAGTGAGCTTTATATCACAAACGTGGTTAAATTCCGCCCTACTAATGTAAGCCCAAAAACGGGCAAATTTGTAAACCGTACACCAAACAGAAAAGAAATTGAAGATTTTCTTCCTTTATTAAAAGAAGAAATACGTACAATAAACCCGCAGCTTGTTGTTACACTTGGCAATGTGCCTTTAAAGGCCGTTACAGAAGACAACAAAATCACTATTGGCGATGTGCACGGCAAGGTTATGGAGGTTAACGGAATAAAGATGTTTCCGCTCTATCACCCGGCATCTGTAATCTATAATCAGAGTCTTAAGGATGTTTACAGAGATGATGTACTTAAGCTTGGGGAATATTTTAAATAGTAAATAAAAAAAGATGGTCATTTCGACCATCTTTTATTTTTCAGAAGAAATTTAAAAGCTCTTCTGCTTTTTCTATCATTATTTTTGCACCGTTTGCAATAAGCTCGTCTTTAGGGCGGAATCCCCATAAAACAGAAATGCAGTCGATACCGCAGTTTTCGGCAACTCTTATGTCAACAGGACTGTCGCCTATGTAAACTGTGTTTTCTTTGTCTGCACCCATAATATCCATGGCTCTTAAAACCATATCCGGGTCAGGTTTTCTTTTTACGCCGTTGCCCTCGCCTATGGCTGTTTCGAAACGGCCTTTGAAGTACTGTGTGTTTATTATTTTGACTGCACGGTCAAACTTGTTGCTGGCAATGGCACATTTAACGCCTTTTGCACAAAGTGCTTCAATAACATACTCAATTCCGTCGTATGGTTTTGTAAAAATATCGCTGTGGGCAGAATAATAATCCTTGAAATCTTCAAGCATTGCAGAAAAATTTGGATGGTCAAGGCTTATGTCTGCTGATTTTGCCACAAGTACTGCGGCGCCGTTGCCTATGAATGTTTTAATTTCGCTTACAGGACGCTGCGGAATGCCGTGTTTTTCAAGTGTGAAGTTTACCGCTGCCGCTAAATCTTCTATTGTGTTGAGCAGTGTGCCGTCCAGGTCAAATACTGCAAATTTATATTTTTTCATGTTTATCACCTTGTTTTTAAGTAAATATATGTTGTAATTATAGCACAAAAATAAAAAACGGGGTATGTTAGCAAAGGTTAAATTTTTTTATTATAGACTATTTGTACCTTTTGGGAATATAATAAGCCGAACGAAGTAAAATATGGAAAATGAGGTTTAATATGGTTTCTTTAATTGCAAAATATTTTATAGATAACAAAAGTTATACAGATGAAGTGCGCCGCCAGAAATACGGAACACTTTGCAGCGTGATGGGTATTTTCCTTAATATATGCCTTTTTGCATTCAAGTATTTCGCCGGTGTTATAAGCGGATCAATTGCTATTATGGCCGATGCATTCAACAATCTTTCAGATGCAGGCTCATCAGTTATTACATTTGCAGGCTTTCTTTTTGCAGGTAAAAAAGCCGATGCCGACCATCCTTTCGGTCACGGGAGATATGAATATCTTTCAGGTCTTGCAGTTGCCATAACAATCATCGTTATGGGTGTTGAACTTTTAAAAACATCTGTTGAAAAAATTATTCATCCGGCAGAGGTTGTAAGCGGAGGCGTTGCAATAGTTATACTTGTGCTTTCAATTGCAGTTAAGATGTATATGGCATACTACAACCGTACTGTTGGAAAGAAAATTGACTCTGCGGCTATGGAAGCAACAGCGGTTGACAGTTTAAGCGACTGCATTGCCACAAGCGTAGTTCTTCTTTCCTTAATAATACTTAAATTTACAGGCAAAAACATCGACGGCTATGGCGGTATTATTGTTTCTGCATTCATTCTTCTTGCTGGAATAAGATCAGTTAAAGATACTATCACACCGCTTCTTGGCACACAGCCTGACGAAAGCTTTGTAAGAAATATTGAAGAAACCGTTCTTTCTCACGATGAGGTTCTTGGTATGCACGACCTTGTTGTTCACGATTATGGCCCTGGCAGAAGAATGGTTTCACTTCATGCAGAGGTTTCAGGCAAGGAAGATATATTTGTGCTTCACGACAAAATTGACCTTATTGAAAAACAACTTAGATGTGTGTGTGGCTGCGAGGCGGTTATACATATGGACCCTATCGAAAGCGACAATGAAACTGTTACAAACATGCGTATAAAGGTTGCGGCAGTTATAAAAGAAAAGGTTGATGAAAAAATAACTATTCACGACTTCAGAATGGTGGCAGGCCCTACACATACAAACCTTATTTTTGATGCGGCTGTACCGTTTGACATTAAATTAAAAGACGATGAAGTAAAAGAAAAAATTGAAAATGCAATCAAGACTCTCAGCGAAAACTATTTTGCAGTGATTGAAATAGACAGAGTATATGCGTAAATAAAAAAAAGAACCTTGAAAAATCAAGGTTCTTTTTTTATGCAAGCCAGTTATATATTGCTTCAACGTTTTCGGTTGAATATTCAATTTCCTTTGAGAAGAGCTTTGCGTTTTCAATTCTTTCTTCAACACAAATGCTTCTGCCGTTTTTGACAAAGGTGAGAATGTCACAGAATTTTATAGTTTTAACGGCAAACACTGTGAAAACTATAGGACTGTAAATGTCTCCGTTATGCACTGCATTGAAAAGGTATCTGAAAATGAAATATATAGCTATGTTTGCATATATTATGTTGTTTTCAGGATAGGCCTTGTCGAAAGCAGTTTCTTCTTTATTTAATGTATCAAGCTTTTCTGTAATGGAGTTTAATGTAACACTCCATTTATTGTCCATAATTTCAAGAGTTTTAAGAAACTCAACAAAATCAGGGAAAGTATGGTTTTCAAATATATCACTGCCAACAGGATTGTATAAGATGTGTTTACATTCTTTATAATCCTGTTTGCTGTAATAATACTGCACTGCCTCGGCGCTGATAGCTATTTCGTCAAGTACCTCCTGAATAGACATAAAATCAGGGTTGCAGTATCTTAAATAATCGGTAAGCTCATTAAATATGTTGGTTGTGTTTTCGAAGGTATCTTTGTCGCAGTCTTCGTCACTTTCTTCGTCAATTTTGTTTATTTCAAAAGATGTGATTTCATCATTTTCTATGATGATGCGTGCTGCTTCCTCGCAGCAAAGCCCTACGCCCATGGTTTTGAATTCTCCAAAATAATTGCAGAAGCGCGGGTGCATGTGGCAGATATCGCACAGATAATCTTCGCCCATATTGGTTATTATTCTGCACAGATTGTTTTCGTCAAGAAATGAGCATCTTTCGTTTTTATCAAGCTTGAAGAATGGAACATCTGTGTTGCGGTCGATGTGATCGTTTAAAAATTCGCCAAATTCCCCTTCAACGCTTGAATAAACGGCATCACTGTATTCATCTATATCAATTTCCCAGCCTATGCAGCAGTTGTCTGTGCAGGCTGATGCTTTGCATTTGAAATCAACATAATAATCCGGAGTAATCAGAAACATATAGTACCTCCTTTAGTGTTATTTACGGCACAATTATAGCATAAAAGTATAGTTGTTAACAATGCCGGAAAACCATGGGGGAAAATGGTAAAAAAATTACCCAAATAAACAAGAATTCAGCTAATTTTGCACTTTAAAGTGTTGAAAATCGGTATAATTTATATACAAAAGGTGTTTCTATAATTTGTTCATTATGCCCTTAAAAGTAAAAATGACCATCGGTCTTGTGGTCAGACCAGGGGGCAAAAGATACAAAAGTCATATTTAGTGGTGGAAAAAAATGACATTTAGTATGCAAAGTGCACTAACGAAAAACTTTTTCTCTGTTTTGTTGTTGGAAAACGTAGGTTGTTTACAACTTTGGTGGGCAAAATGACAAAAAGAGCAAAAATAGTGCTGTTTTGTAACAAAAATGAAATAAAAGTTGTTAACAAGTAGTTTTATTTTTTAAAGGTATGTCTTATAATGAAATAGTATTAAATACGGGTGTGACCAAAGCCGGTCACAGAAAACAAAAAAACATAATTTTCATTTTTGGGAGGAATGTAAAATGAAAAAAGCACTTAGCGCAGTTCTTGCAGCATCAATGGTATTCTCACTTGCAGCTTGTGGCGGCAAAGAAGAAGCAGCAGCTCCATCAACATCAGCTCCAGCAGCTACAGACGCTCCAGCAGCTGACACTCCAGCAGAACCTGAATATGTTATGAAACTTGCTAACCCTAACCCAGTTGGCGACGTTAAAGACCTTGCATCAATCAGATTCTCAGAACTTGCTGCAGAATACACAGACGGTAGAGTACAGATCGACGTTTACTCAGGCGGTCAGCTTGGTGACGCTAGAGAAACTCTTGAAGGTCTTAAGATTGGTACAAACGAAATCGTTTGCGAATCAATCGGTACACTTGACCCATTCACAAAACTTGCTAACTTCGACGCTGTACCATATATGTACAGAGATTACGAACACTACAGAGCAGCTTTCCTTGAAGGCGAACTTGGTGAAGAAGTTAAAGAAGCTGTAGGTCAGGACGGCGGCTTCAAGATCCTCGGTGGTATGTACAGAGGTGCCAGAGTTTGTACAACAAAGAAAAAATTCACAACTCCAGAAGAACTCGAAGCAACAGGTCTTAAGATCAGAGTTCCTAGCCAGCAGATCTACATCGATACATGGGATGTTCTTGGCGTTAACCCAACTCCACTTGCATTAACAGAATGCTTCACAGCTCTTCAGCAGAACACAGTAGAAGCTCAGGAAAATGCTACAATCGAAAGCTACGGCTTCGGTTTCTACGATGTATGTGATTACCTCGTTCAGACAAACCACGTTTACTCAACAGACGTATTCATCATGGACAGAGGTTACTTCGAAAAACTTCCAGCTGACATCCAGGAAGCTATGATCAAAGCTGCTAAAGAAGCTTCAGACTACAGATCAGAAATGTCAATGACAATGGAAGCTGACTACATCGAAATGTTCAAAGAAAAAGGCGTAGAAGTTATCGCTATCGATACAAAACCTTTCATCGCAAAATTCGATGGTTTCCTTGAAGAATACTATCCACAGTTTGCTGATTGGGCAGCAGAAGTTGCTAAATATTAATTATCAGTTAATTAATTAGTAGTTAACAGAGGGAATGTTTATACATTCCCTTTTGTTTTCCAAAAAAATAATGAACAATAATGTACAAAAGGGGGAAACTCAAAATGCTTAAAGCATATTCAAAATTCCTCGATATACTTGAAAAAATCTGCATGGCTATCATGGGTGTTCTTATGTTCCTTATGGTTGCAGCTATGGTATATCAGGTAATTCTTCGTTACATTTTTAATGACTCAAACATCTGGTCAGAAGAAATCACAAGATACATGTTCGTATACGTAGTTCTTCTTGGCTCATTCGTTGCAGTAAGAAGAAACAAACACCTTCAGGTAGACTTCTTAATCAACATGTTCAAAGGTAACTTCAAGAGATACTTCACACTTGTAACAGACTTCGTAGTATTAGGATTCCTTGTTTACTTATTACCTTTATCATACAACCTTGCACTTGATACAATGGTAAGTATTTCTCCAGGTCTCAACCTCCCTATGGGTGTTGTTTACGGTGCCGTTCCAATTGGTACATTCCTTATGATCCTTGGTATGATCGAAATTATTCTTGAAAAAATTACTAACAAAACAAAGGAGGGTGAAAACTAATGAACGTTGGCGCACTTCTTATCTTAATGCTTTTAGGACTTTCTATTTTAGGTATTCCTGTAGGCTTCTCACTTGGTATCGCATGTATCGTATCACTCTTAAAGGGTGGTCTTCCAGCAGTTGTACTTGCGCAGAAAACATTCACAGGTATCGACTCAGTAGCACTTCTTGCTATTCCATTCTTCATGCTTGCAGGTAACTTCATGTCAGGTTCATGTTCAAAGAAACTCGTTGCAGTTGCTGACTGTTTCTTTGGTTGGATCACAGGTTCACTTGCAGTAGTTTGCGTATTCGCTTCAGCAGTATTCGCAGCTATTTCAGGTTCAGGTGTTGCTACAGTATCAGCTATCGGTGGTATCCTTATTCCTTCAATGAAAGAAGAAGGCTACAGCGGCGGTTTCGCAGCAGCTATTGCTTCTGCAGCATCAATTCTTGGTCCTATCATTCCACCATCAATCTTCCTTATCGTTTATGGTAATGCTACTGAAACATCAATCGGTGCTCTCTTCATGGGTGCTATGATTCCTGGTTTTGGTCTTGCTGTTATCCTTGCTATCTATGCTATGTTCTATGCTAAGAGCAAAGGTATCAGAGGCCATAAGATGAAACCTGTTAAGGAAATTGCTAAAATTACACTTAACTCAATCTGGGCTCTCTTCATGCCTATCCTCGTACTTGGCGGTATCTTCGGTGGTATCTTCACAGCAACTGAAGCTGCAGCTGTAACATGTGCATACACACTTTTCGTAGGTCTTTTCATCTACAGAGATATCAAATTCTCACAGGTTCTTCCAATGTGTGCAGAAGCTGGTATCACAGCAGCAACTATCCTTCTTCTTGTAGGTTTTGCTAAGGGTGCAAGCTGGGTAGTAGTAACAAGTGGTCTTCCACAGGCTATTATCGAACTCTTCCTTGCAATTACAGAAAGCAAGTTCGTTATCCTTCTTCTTATCAACGTTCTTCTTCTTATCGTTGGTATGATTATGGAAGCAAATGCTGCTATCGTTATGTTAGCACCTATCCTTGTTCCACTTGTAAAGACACTTGGTATGACAACAATCCACTTTGGTGTAATTATGGCCCTCAACCTTTGTATCGGTCTTATCACACCTCCAGTTGGTACATGTATCCTTCTTGGTAACCAGATTGCAGACGAAAAACTTAGCGGTACTCTTAAACACGCTATGCCTATGATCGCTATCTCAATCATCTGGCTCCTCATCGTAACATATGTACCTGCAACTGTAGAATTCCTTCCATCATTAATGCAGAACTAATTTAGATAACTAGTCGTTTAATTGTTTTAGGAGGCGAAATATATGCAGATTCCAAAAATGATTAAAGCGGTACAGCATTATAAAGACGTCCCACACGTGGACAATCCACGTGAAGAAATTAAAATGAAACTCGCAGAGTTCGGCTTAGCTGAAAAAGTTAAGCCGGGCATGCGAATTGCGATTACAGCAGGTAGCCGTGGTGTTCACGGTATGGTAGATGTAATTGCTCAGATCGTTCAGGAAGTTAAAGATTGCGGCGGCGAACCATTCATCTTCCCATCAATGGGCAGCCATGGCGGCGCAACAGCAGAAGGTCAGGAAGAAATGCTTCGTGGCCTTGGCTTTACTGATGATGTAATTAAGTGCCCTATCCTTTCAGATATGGAACCGGTATATATCGGTGAAACTGAACTTGGTACACCATGCTATATTGATAAAAATGCATGGGGCGCAGACGGCGTTATTGTTGTAAACCGTATTAAAAAACATACAGAACATAACAGCAAAACTGAAAGTGGCCTTATGAAGATGATGACTATCGGCATGGGCAAAAAAGTTATGGCTGGTTATGTACATAATCAGGGTGTTTGGGGTCTTACAAATATCATTCCTGCAAACGGAAAATTTGTATGCCGTCATCCTGAAGTAAACGTAATCTGTGGTGTTGGTCTTATTGAAAACCCAGAAGACAGATTAGGTGAACTTCATGTAGTAAATGGTTATGATATTCCGGATGTAGAACCAAAACTCTTTGCAAGAGCTGACGAGCTTTATCCACATCTTCCATTTAAAACATGTGACCTTCTCGTTGTTAAACGCGGCGGCAAAAACATCAGCGGTACAGGTATGGACTGCAATATGATTGGCCGTTACGGCGTTGGCGGTCTCTATGAACCTGAAAAACTTTATTCAGCAGGCGAAACAGAAGACTTCAGAAACAGCGGTCCTCTTATTGATAAAATTGCCCTTCTTGACCTTACAGACGTAAGCCACGGCAACGCTGTTGGTGTTGGTCAGGCAGACATTATCACAAAGAGATACTATGACAAAATTGACTTTAATGCTACATATACAAACGGCTTAACAACTACTTTCCTTCAGAAAATCAAGATTCCTTATCCTGCTCCAACAGATAAGGCTGCCATCGAAACAGGCGTAAACTGCCTTAATATGCTTATGGCTACAGAAGGAAGAAAGACAGAAGAAACTGTTAAAGTATGTGTAATTGACAGTACACTTCATGAAGGTAAATTCCTTGTTTCAAAGGGACTTTATGACGTACTTAAACTCAGAGACGACATCGAATTTATTGGCGATTTCGAAGACCTTGAATTTGATGAAGAGGGAACACTTCTCAGTGATCCTCTTAAATGATACAAAAATTTCTCCGTAGGGGTAAAGTGACGTGGAAGATGTAAATTTTCTTTCAAAAGAAGAACGATATGATGTTATTGTAGATCAGATACTTAATATGATTTACGAGGGCGACATAAAAAGTGGCGACAAAATGTATTCCGAAAACCAGATGGCTAAAAAGCTTGGTGTATCTCGTGCCCATATTAGAGAGGTATATAGTGCTTTAAGTATCATTGGTGTTCTGGAAAGCAGACGCGGTGAAGGAACATTTTTGAAATCCGCCGGCAATTCTGCAGTTTTCAAAATATTGATGCTTATGCTCTATGACGATTCTCTTTCTATGAAAGAGATGATTGAGTTGAGAAAAGTTATCGAAGTGTATATTGCGGAAAAAGCTGCTACAAACAGAACTGAAAAGGATATACGAGATATGCGCCGCTGCATTCAGGCAATGGAAAACTGTAATGACAGCAAAGAAATGAGCGCCCTTGATACAGAGCTTCATTCGCTTATTGGCCGTTCATGTGGCAGTAATCTTCTTATGAACTTGTCACGTATTGTATCAGGTCTTGTTATGAAGATAATAGAAGAACATTGGCAGTATATAATTGGTGATAAAAATGTTGCTGCAAAACAGAAAAAGTTTGAGCAGCATAGAGACCTTGTTGATGCAATAGCCAACAAGAAACCATATATAGCCAAGGTTATTGCTCAGGAACATCTTGAATATGTTGCAGAAAGCCTTGAACGCTATGGCAAAGAGGCCAATGTAAAGAAAGATGCTGAGTAGAAAAGAGGTTACCAAAGTGAAAAAGAAAACACTTGTAATTTTAAACACAAATACACTTACTCTTGATATGCTCAATAAACTTGCAGCTGAAATCATTCCTGATGTTGAACTTATCAATATCGTTGATGACAGTCTTCTTCCTGAAGCAAAAGTTTATGGCGTAACACCTAGAGTTCTTTCAAAAATGAGCATGTATGTTCAGTGTGCTGAAAAAAGCGGAGCTGACATTATCTTAAACCAGTGCTCATCTGTAGGCGATGCAGTTGATATTTTAAGGGGTATGGTAAATATCCCTTACATCAAGATTGACGAGCCTATGGCTAAAAAAGCTGTTGAAATTGGTACAAACATTGCGGTTATCGGTACTGTTGCTTCAACACTTAAACCGAGCTGTGCTCTTATCGAAAAGACTGCAGCTGAAATGGGCAAAGAAGTTAACGTTAAACCTTGTCTTTTAGACGGCGTTATCGAACTTCTTGCAACAGAAGAGGGAAAAATCAAACACGATGAACTTCTTGCAGAAGAAATCTATAAACAGGCTGAAGTTAGCGACGTTGTTGTTCTTGCTCAGGCAAGTATGTCACGTATCGCACCAAAGCTTAAAGAAACAAGAGTACCTGTTCTTACAAGCCCAACAATAGCATTTAATGAAATTAAGAAAATGCTTGCAGAAATGTAAAAATAAAAGCTGATTGGAAATTCGGCGTACGAATAAGAAAACTTAAAATTATAAAAGCCTTGAAAATTCAAGGCTTTTATTTTTTGAATAAAATATGAAATTTTAAGCTTTCTTATTCTACTATCGCTATTCCGCTTAAGAAATCCAATAAGTAAAGAGAAGTATGTTTTCTTAATCGGAAGTAGCTTATCCAATCAGCTTTTTTGTTTTAGTGATGCCCTTTTATAATTGGTGAAATTCGTTTGTAGATAACAAATGTAAGCACCGAATCGATGATGCCTTTTAAGAATGTAAATGGCATGTTGAAAACCACAAGACAGCTAAGAAGCCCGTTTACAGAAGGAATAATCGCCTGATAAAGCTCTATAATGGTTTCAACAGGCATTATCTTTGCGTATATAGGATATGTCACAAAGTAGTTGATAGGCACGCTTAAAACCGCCATAACTGCCGCACCTGCGAGGCATCCTATAAGAGCACCTTTTCTTGTTTTCATTTTTCTGTAAATAATACCTGCCGGCATAACAAAGCATGCACCCAGCACAAAGTTACAGAACTCACCCACACCGCCTGTTGATGTGCGGAAAAGGTTGATAAGGTTTTTGATAAGGCACACGGCTGCACCTGAAACAGGGCCGAGGCTGAATGATGCGATAAGTGCCGGAAGCTCGGAAACATCCATCTTGATGAAAAACGGCATAAACGGCACACTGAAATCTATAATCATAAGCACTGCAGAAACGGCTGAAAGCATTGCCGTAACAACCATTTTTCTTGTTGTGCTGACTTTATTTCTTGACTGCATAGCATACTCTCCTTTTGTTTAGTCACAATAAAATGATGATACTATGTTTTTGCTGCTTTGTCTACAAAATCAATAGTTGAAGAAGTTTGACGGCATATTTTCATTGTCAAAAATATTGTTGTACTGAAGGTATTCGTACATTTTTACAAGCTCGCGCTGTTTTGGTGTGAGCTTATTTATTTCGTGTTTTTCTATGTATTCGCCGTCTTTTGTTATGTATCCTACACGGTTTATAACCGGAATTTCTTTTTTAACTTCGTTGAGGAAAAGCTGATATTCTGTGAGAGGAATGCCCGCAGTTTCAAAAGTCTTGTTCATAAGGAAATTAAGGCTCATTTCAAGACCTTCTTCTTCCGGAATATCGTAGTTTGCCCATATAAAGAAAGGTGTTTTGTGGTGAAGCATAACCTCTTCCATGCTTCTTTCATCCATAGCTTTTCCGTGGATGTCTTCGTAGAAGTCGTTTGAAAGTGGCGGATGATGGTCACCGAAGAATACGATGAGAGTTTCTTCATCAATGTTGCTGTAGTGGTCTATAAGCTCTTTAATGGCGTCATCGCTTTCTTTTGTGAGTGAAAGATACTGATTTAAAGCATCAGTATAGTTTTTGTTTTTGTATCTGCCTGCGGCATAGTTTTGCTCATCAAGGTTAGGCCAGTCTTCTGAATACCCGCTGTGGTTTTGCATCGTTACGTTAAACACAAAAACATCGCCCTGGTTTTCTTCTGTAATACGGAAAATTTCCTGATAGTCACTGCTGTCGCTTATGTATTTTCGCACCCTGCCTTTTTTTGTAACATCGTCTTCGTAAAGCTGCTGGTCAAAATTCATATATTCATACACCATAGGTCTGTTCCAGCCTGATGCCTCGTATGGATGAAAAGCAGTTGTTTCATAGCCAAGGGAAACAAATTCGTCTATACTGGCAGGTGTTTTTTCGTCAAAATAAAGCTGATATGCAACCGTTGCTTCCGGAAGAAAAGCAAGGGTGTTGCCTGTCAGAAACTCAAACTCGGAGTTTGCAGTTCCGCCGCCTGTTACGGAAACATAAACGCTGCCTTTTATTGTGTTTTCCTTAAGAGAATGGTAATAAGGCATAGGGTCTTCTGTCATCGAAAAATATTCATATATTGAATAGTCGGCAAAGGACTCATTCATTATGCAGATAACATTTACTGGATTTGTTCCGTCGTCTGTCTGTGCTGAAAAATAATCTTCAATGGTGTGGGCTATTTCTGCACGGTAACCCTTTGGTTCGTCAACAAAACTGTATGTAATGGCTGCGGTAAAGTTAAGCACAAAGCCGTTTGCCTGTGTTTTCCACTGCTGAGCATAAATTTCAAGCGCTCTGAGCATATCGGTGGTGAAGAAAGCAGTGCCGTAAGCAATGAAAGCAGAAAATGTGATAACTATAAACCTTGGACTCGGATGATCTTTTTTCCAACCATATTTTGCACGGATAAGAGCAAAGGCATACAAAGCACAAAGTACAAAGCAGTATACCATGGTGCTGTCGGGTGTGTATTCTAAGTTGTCGGCAACATTCATAGCCGTTTCCAGAGCGAAAATGTAATTTGGGAAAATAGTTGTGCCTCTGAAAACAAGTACATAGTGATTTGCAACACCTATAGAAAGGAAAATAAGCATTGCAACTATGGCAGAAAGGCTTTTTCTGCGGAAAACAAAGTAGATAAGCACAAGCACAATACTGTACCACACCATATTGAGTACGCCCTGCAAAAATGTGAGGTCATTATAAAGACTGTTGAGGTTAAGTGTTTCAACTATATAAAAAGAAAAAAGAGTGGTAAGAATAAAAAGTGCCCAGGTTATAATTTTGGTCAGCTTGTGTTCGTTTTCGAGTTTTAAAGCACCTACAAGTACAAAGCCGATAGAAATGAGAACGGATTGCCACATTTTAAGGCCGGCAAATTTTACGCACAAAAAGAATGCAGCCAAAGCGATAAGCAAGCCTGCAAAAAAGCCTTTTAAACAGAATGAAAAAGGCTTGGATTTTTCGGTTTTGATAT
>JAFYQL010000175.1 GCA_017547125.1 Bacillota bacterium | reverse complement strand
CCCGACAGAATAAACTGTCGGGAGTAAATTTGTTTTTATAATCTTGCTTTTGAAATCTGGTCGATGGTGTCGTTGATGAAGCCTTCGATATCGTCTGTCATAAGGTATATACCTTTGTTGAAATAGTTGATTTTGTATTCATAAAGGTAGTTGAGCTTAAGCTTGAGATAAAGTATTTTTGCTTCAGTATCAGATGCTTCGTCAGCCTGCTTCTGATAGCCTTCTATAGTTGACATAAATGATAACTTGAATGATTCAGAAACCATAGCGCATGTACTGCACATGTGAGCATCGTGATTGAAGTTATCCTCTGTAACCATTTTTCCGCAGGAAGTACAGGTGAAATACTGTATTTCCTGAGCAGTTTTGTTTTTGCTGAATAATCCCATAATGTATCTCCTTATAAAGTAACCATCATTTTTGCTTCGCCTGTAACAACTGCTTCGCCTCTCTGGTTGTATGCAGTTGTTTCAACTGTGATGATTTTCTTTTCTTTGTTTATTTCTGTAATAATGCCTTCTGCAGTGATGGTGTCACCGATTTTTACAGGCTTAACAAATCTTACGCTCTGACCAAGATAAATTCCGCCTGTGCCCGGAATAAGCATGCCAACCACTGTTGAAAAGAATGATGCAGTAAGCATACCGTGGGCAATTCTTTCGCCAAAGCGTGTGTTTTTTGCATATTCAGCATTAACGTGAAGAGGGTTGAAGTCTCCGATAATGCCTGCGTATGTATACACGTCAGTTTCTGTAATTGTTTTTGAAATTGAGCCTTTCTGTCCTACATAAAGGTCGTCAATTGAATATCCGCTCATATTTAAACTGTCTTTGTTAACCATGTTATATACTCCTTTTAAAGCATACAGCCGTCAGCTGTTATTATCTGTCCTGTTATAAATGATGAATCTTCTTTTGCAAGGAAAAGTGCAATTTTTGCAATTTCGTCCGGAGTGCCGAAACGCATAAGAGATATTTCATCAGAAAGTATTTCTCTTTCGTCATCAGTGAAAGAAAGATTTTTTTCAGTGTCTATCACGCCGCAGGAAATTGCGTTTACCCTTATTCCGCTAGGACCAAGCTCTTTTGCCATAGACTTTGTAAAAGAGTTTACGGCACCCTTTGTTGCGGCAAATACAGCCTCACATGAAGCACCTCTTTCGCCCCATACGGAAGAGATATTTATGATGTTTCCGCTTTTGCTGCTTATCATTTTAGGCAGGGCAAGGTGTGTGCAGTTTAAAACTGATTTGAAGTTTACATCTATCATTTTGTTCCACTCATCTTCCTGCATATCACGGAAGTGCTTGTGGAAGTTTATGCCGGCGTTGTTTATAAGTATGTCCACGTTGCCGTAGATTGAATAGATAGTGTTAAACATTTCGGCACATCTTTTGTAGTCTGACACATCTGTGAGACAGGCATATGAATAAAAGCCCATTTCTTTAAGCTCTTCCTGTGTTTTAAGCAGTTCATCTGAGCTTGTTGAAGCATTTAAAATTATATTGCAGCCTTCCTTTGCAAAAGCCAAGGCAATTGCTTTTCCTATTCCCCTTGAAGATCCTGTTATAAGTACGTTTTTACCCTTAAGACCCATAGCATCAGCTCCTAAAATAGTGTGTACTTTAAATTTATCATTTTTTTTGCCTTTTATCAAGAAAAACAACGTTTTATAAGGTTTTTGGGGAGGCATAAGCATTGATAAAAGGTGCTTTATTTTTCTGCTTTAATGGTATATAATTGGGTTTAAAGTTGAAAATTTATTGCAAAGGGGATAATGCAAATGAAATATATAGTAATGCTTTGCGATGGTATGGCAGGATACCCGCTTGAAAAATATGACGGAAAGACAACAATGGAAATGGCTGAAAAGCCTAACATGGACGCACTTTGCAAAAAGAGTATTGTTGGTATGATCAGAACTGTTCCTGCAGGCATGAAACCGGGCAGCGACGTTGCAAACCTTGCTGCTATGGGCTACGATGCAACAAAATGCTACACAGGCCGTTCTCCGCTTGAAGCAATGAGCATCGGTATCGATATGAAGGAAACAGACATCGCTATGAGATGCAACCTTGTTACATTAAGCGAAGATGAAGAATATGAAAACAAGGTTATGGCTGACTACAGTTCAGAAGAAATTTCTACTGAAGAAGCAGGTGAACTTATCAAGGTTCTCAACGAAAACCTCAGCACAGAAGAACTTGAATTCTTCAGAGGTATCAGCTACCGTCACTGCCTTATCTGGCACAATGGTCCAAAGACACTTGAACTTACACCACCTCACGATATTTCAGACAGAGTGGTTACAGAATATCTTCCAAAGAATGAAATTCTTCTTAACATGATGAAAAAGAGCTACGGTCTTCTTAAAGATCACCCTGTAAATGTGGCAAGAAGAGAAAAGGGCCTTAACCCTGCAAACTCAATCTGGCTTTGGGGCGAAGGGACAAGACCAGCGATTCCAAACTTTACAGAAACATATAACCTTGACGGCTCTGTAATTTCTGCAGTAGACCTTATCAAAGGCATTGGTATCACAGCAGGCCTTGAAGTTATCGAGGTTGAAGGTGCAACAGGCAACATCACAACAAACTTTGCAAACAAAGGCAAAGCAGCCCTTAAAACACTGCTTGACGGCAAGGACTATGTTTATATCCACGTTGAAGCGGCTGACGAATGCGGCCACAGAGGCGAAGCAGAAAACAAAGTTAAGTCAATTGAGTTTATTGACAGAGACGTAATTGGTCCTCTTTTAAAAGGTCTTGAAGAAGCAGGCGAAGAATACACAATTATGATTATGCCTGACCACCCAACACCAATTGCACTTAAAACACACACATCAGACCCTGTACCATTTATGATTTACAGAAGCAACAAAGAAGAAAAGGGTATCGATACTTTCACAGAAAAGAAAGCAGCCGAAACTGGTATTTTCTACGAAACAGGTATGGAACTTGTGGCTAAATTTTTTGAATACAAAAACTGATTTTAAAGCACACGTTTTTTGGCGTGTGCTTTTTGTTTTGCCAAGCATAAAAATATTATTGAAGTTGCAACTGAAAAATGGTTTAATAGAATTAACAGTTTTTAATGAAAAATCTGTCATTTTACAAAAGAAAAATAAATGCAAATACTTTTTTGTTGCGGGAGGTATAGTTATGCAGTTTGATTTTACAGGTAAGGTAGCAGTTATCACAGGCGGTACAGTAGGTATGGGCTATGCAGCGGCTGAGCTTTTTGGCAAAAGCGGTGCAAAGGTTGCTATCTGTGCAAGAAGCGAAAATAAAGTTAAGGAAGCAGTTGAAAAACTTACAGCTCAGGGTATTGATGCCATT
>JAFYQL010000174.1 GCA_017547125.1 Bacillota bacterium | reverse complement strand
TTCAACCGCAGGGTCATTTGCAAGGTTTACAAATACTACTGAACGGTCGATGGCGCCTGTTGCCTTAAAGTCGTTGATGAAGAATTCGGCATCTTCAAATGTGATACCAACTGCCGCAAATACTACGGCAAATTTACTGTCTGTACCTCTAACCTTTGCCTGACGTGCAATCTGTACTGCAAGATTTGCGTGTGGAAGACCTGATGCAGAGAAGATAGGAAGTTTCTGACCTCTAACAAGTGTGTTAAGACCGTCGATAGCAGAAACGCCTGTCTGAATAAATTCTGATGGATAGTCACGGGCTGCAGGGTTAATAGGAGCACCGTTGATATCAAGACGTTTTTCAGGAATGATATCTGGACCGCCGTCAATAGGCTTGCCCATACCGTCAAATACACGGCCAAGGATATCAGGTGATACACCAAAGTCAAGGCTCTTGCCTAAAAATCTTACTTTACTGTCTGAAAGGTTGATACCTGTTGAGCTTTCAAACATCTGAACAAGTGCTGTGTCGCCGTTAACTTCAAGAACCTTACAGCGTCTGATATCGCCGTTAACAAGTTCGATTTCGCCAAGTTCATCATATTTTACGCCTTCTACACCTGAAATAAGCATAAGAGGACCGGCTACTTCCTGTATTGATCTGTATTCTTTAATCATACTTCTTCAGCCTCCTTCTTAATGATTTCACCTATTTCAGAAACAATAGCGTTTTCGATAGCATCATATTCTGCATCAACTTTTGCTTCTTCAACATATTTTGCACGGCCGATTCTTTCAATTACATCTGCTTTTGTAATTTTATTGATTGAAACGCCCTGCTGAATTGCCTTTCCGGCTTCTTCATAGAACTTAAGAATGAGTGAAAGCATTCTGTACTGTTTATGAAGTGATGTATATGTGTCTATTTCGTGGAAAGAGTTCTGGTGAAGGAAGTCTTCACGAATAGAACGAGTTACTTCAAGTATAAGTCTGTCTGAGTGTGAAAGTGAGTCAACACCAACAAGCTGAACGATTTCCTGAAGGTTTGCTTCTTCCTGAAGAAGTCTCATTGCATCTGCTCTGTGGTCTGAGAAATCTTCTTCAACATTCTTGTCTGCCCATACGTCAACCTTATCCTGGTAGAGTGAATAGCTTGTGAGCCAGTTAATAGCCGGGAAGTGACGTTTGTAAGCAAGTGATGAGTCAAGACCCCAGAATACCTTTACAATACGAAGTGTAGCCTGTGATACAGGTTCTGATGTGTCACCGCCAGGAGGTGATACGGCACCGATAGCTGTAAGTGAACCGATTCTTCCGTCGCTGCCAAGGCAGTTTACGATGCCGGCTCTTTCATAGAACTGTGCAAGACGGCTGCCGAGATAAGCAGGGTAGCCTTCTTCGCCAGGCATTTCTTCAAGACGACCACTCATTTCACGAAGGGCTTCTGCCCATCTTGATGTTGAGTCTGCCATAAGAGCTACGCTGTAGCCCATATCTCTGAAGTATTCTGCAATAGTGATGCCTGTATAGATTGATGCTTCACGGGCAGCAACCGGCATGTCTGATGTATTTGCAATAAGAACTGTTCTCTGCATAAGGCTTTCGCCTGTTCTTGGGTCCTTAAGTTCAGGGAACTCAAGAAGTACGTCTGTCATTTCGTTACCACGTTCGCCGCAGCCGATATAAACAACGATGTCCGCATCTGCCCATTTAGCAAGCTGATGCTGTGTAACTGTTTTACCACTTCCGAAAGGACCAGGGATAGCAGCAACGCCGCCTTTTGTAATTGGGAAGAAAGTATCGATAACTCTCTGTCCTGTAATAAGAAGACTGTCAGGGCTTGTTTTTGACTTGTATGGTCTTTCTTTACGAACAGGCCACTTCTGCATCATAGATACGGTTACGTCAACGCCTTTTTCGTTTGTGATAACACAAACTTCTTCTTCAACTGTAAATTCGCCTTCTTTAATTTCCTTTACAACACCATTAAGCTTGAAAGGAACCATAATACGACATTCAACAACAGGAGTTTCCTGAACAACACCGATGATGTCGCCCTGTTCAACCTTGTCGCCAACCTTTACAACAGGCTTGAAATACCATTTCTTTTCTCTGTCGAGAGAAGGTACTTCGATACCTCTTGTAATGTTTGCGCCTGCTTTTTTATAAATTTCTTCAAGAGGACGCTGAATACCGTCATAAATTGTTGAAATAAGACCAGGTCCCAACTCAACACTCATAGGGCGTCCTGTTGATACAACCTCTTCACCAGGGCCAAGGCCTGATGTTTCTTCATAAACCTGAATTGAGGCTTTGTCTCCGTGCATTTCAATTATTTCACCGATAAGGCGTTTTTCAGAAACTCTTACCACGTCAAACATATTGGCATCTCTCATGCCTTCTGCTACAACAAGAGGTCCTGACACCTTAACTACTGTACCTGTACTCATCAGTTAATCACCTACTCAATTCTATAATATCAAGGTCAATGTCAATCTTCGTCAAATAGCAAATCCATACCTGTTGCACGTTTTGCTGACTGTCTTACCTCGTTCATACCAATTCCCATACTGCCCTGGATACCAGGAATAACAATTATTGCAGGAAGCTCATTGTCTTTGTATCTGGCTATTGTATCTGTTGCCAGAAGACTTGCCTGCTCTGTTATATATATAATGGCATATCCTTCTTCAACCAGCTTATGTATGGTCTTTTTGATTTCGTCTGCATCATAAGCAGGGAAAATGTCTATGCCAAGCGCAAGAAAGCCCATTACGCTGTCCTTGTCGCCCACAACTGCAACCTTATACATAAGAATCCCTCAGTCTTTCTTTTATAATGTCTGCTTCTATACCATTTATTTTGCCGCTCATTATAATTCTTACTGTTTTAACCTCTGTTTCTCTTGCATAGATATATGCAACCATAGGCTCCATAGTAAGTGATTTATATTTCGCATCTTTTATATAACTCATTATAAAGTTATCGCACAGTCTCTCAAAAACAGTAAAGCCTTTTGGCATACCTTCGGCACACATTTCATAGTAGATTGTGCCTTTAAGCCCTGACCAAGGTGTTTCGCCCGAATAAGCCGCCTTAAAAGCATCAAGTGTAAGCATACCGCCCGGAATAAAAACTTCTGCAAAAGTTTCAAAAGGTCTTCTCATAGTTTTTATTCTGAAAAATGTTTTAAGGTTTGTTATATCGCACTGGTACTCTACATATTTTTTAACAAAACTGCTGCCGCAGCTTGAAGCTGTCATATTTATCTGTTTGAAAGCCGCCTTATCCAGCACTATATCCACAGCCTGACCGCTCTGCACCCTTGCATATGCTTCGTATGCCGCTGTAATAGCCTCACGCATATAGTAAGGAACTGCATTAAAGTTTTTGGTAGCAAAAGCAGTTTTTAAAACCTCTGCATCAACTGTACCGCCGTCAATAAGGTAGTTGTCGGCATTAATGCCGCTTATTTCACCCTTGATAAGTACCTTGATGTTATGGTAGTCGTTTTTGTAAAGAAAAACGTCCATAAAGTTTCCGTCTGAAACAAGCTCGCTTACATCTGAGTAAGCCTTTGCAAGCTGCGCAGATAAAAGAGATTCAAAGTTTTTTGAATCAGCCTGACCAAGCTCACCATAGCCTGCTTCAAGAAGAATTTTCATTGCTTCATCAGCATTTTTTGCTTCTGCCATCTGGATATAGTTTTTTTCTGTGAGAAGAGACCTTTCAAGCATTCTTATACGCGCTACGGCATAAGGATATAATTTTTCTCCCATAGGAGATTCCTCCTTCCGCCATCAGGCAAACAATATCTTTGCTGCCGCCTGATCAATATCTTCTTTCTCTACAGAAATTATGGATTCAAATGAATAATTATATTCAATGTCGCCTTTTTTAATTACAAAGCCGCTGCCAACTTCTCTTGTTTCTTCAGCAACCTTATAGCCAAGTTTTTCAATATCTTTTCCGAAAGTTTCTTTATCCGCAGCTGAAAGTACAATTTCG